>NZ_JBSVXS010000002.1:0-169607 GCF_054070155.1 Pseudomonas sp. SDT291_1_S447 | reverse complement strand
GAGCACGACCTTGCCAAGGTCGGGGTCGCGAGTTCGAGTCTCGTTTCCCGCTCCATATTCACAAAAACGCCGCTCAATAGAGCGGCGTTTTTGTATGCGCGGGATTTGTGGTTGTGCCATCAGGTCATGCAGAAAAAGGCCCGTCGAAGCGATTCGGCGGGCCTTTTGCGTTTTGCGTCTGCCTACCAGGACAGCATCAGGCGGCCGGCAAACAGAATCAGCACTACGCCCATGGTGCGTTCGAACCAATGTCCCATGCGCATGAACAGCAGGCGTACTTTGCTGCTCGAGAAAAACAGCGCCACGATCACGAACCACAGCGCGTTTACAAAACACATCCACAAACCATAGAACGCCTGGATTTGCAGAGGTGTTTCAGCGCTGATGATTGTGGTGAAGATGGCCAGGAAAAATAGCGTGGCCTTGGGGTTGGTTGCGTTGGTCAGAAAACCGGTGCTGAAGGCTTTGAACAAGGTTTGTGCAACCACCGGCTCCTCACTGTTTTTCTCACCTTCAAGGGCCGATTTGGGTTTACTGCGCAGCAGACTGATACCCAAATACAGGATGTAAGCGCCGCCGATCACTTTGGCGACGGTCAACAACCAAGGGGTCGTGTGCATCAATGCTCCCACGCCCAGTAGCGTGTACAGCACGTGCACGGAAATCCCCGCGCCAATACCCAGCGCCGTGCAGATCCCCACCAGTCGGCCGAAGCGTACGCTTTGGCGAATAGTCACCGCGAAGTCCGGGCCGGGAGCAACCACAGCCAGGAAGTGAATAGTAGCCAGCGCCAGAAACTCGCCCAGATAATTCGAATACATCTCAGCTCCAGTAGGTCAGGGGTGAAGCATTGCCGCGATAGCCGACAAAAAAGGAAAGGCTCAAGCGCGGATCTGCCACGCCCGGGGTCACCGAGTGCATGCGACGCGAATTGAACATGATGAAATCGCCGGGTTGCGGTCGGACTTCCAGCGCGGGTGGGCCGAGCAGCGCCGGTTCGATGCCGTAACTGTCGCCACGCATCTCGTCGAACTGATCCGGGGTGATGTCGTCGTCCCACATCTGCAGCGCACCGCCCTCGGTCGGCATGTTCAGATAGACGTTGCAGGCGAACTGCGCCTCCAGGCTGCGGGCCTGGAAACTGTCCGGGGCGTCCTTGGCGAAGATGTCGTGATGGGCCAGGAAGCACACGCCGGGTTTCACTACTCGCGACAGGCCGACATACATTTTCCGGCCGTAGAGATTTTCCAGGTGTGCGCCGGCCGGCCAGGATTCGTCGAGCATGCAGCGCAAGGTATCGATCGGTGAGGAATAGGGGGCGCAGCGATTGCGCAGTTCCGCGATGTTGCTGGTGGCGCGTTCGAAGTAGTCTTCGATCAGTAACGGCTGGTTTTCCGCCTCATAAAAAGCCATGCCGATGCGGCCGATGCTCGGTGCGTTGATGTAACCCTCAAAACCTGGAGCAAGAATTTTGTTGCCAATCTGAATGGCCAGCGGCTCAGGCAGAAAACCTTTGAAGCGGATGGCGAGGACTTCTTCGTTGGCCAGTTTTTTTATGCACGTCTCATCGAGACGCTCGACGTCTAGCATCATTGTTTTTAGGTCCATCTATCGATAGTCAACGGAACCGGCGAATGCGGTTCCCCCGGCGTCGGACGCTGCGTGAGGCAGCGCCCGAAATGCTCAATCCACGCTGTAGTGGACGGACAACGTGCCTTTCTTCTGCGAAAGGGACGCGATCGTGACTGTGCCCAGATCCTTCAGGCTACGTACATGGGTGCCGCCGCAGCCATAGGCGGGCAGTTCACCAAAACCGATTTCCCGCGCACCTTCGCGTAGCGAGGTCAGGCGGGGCAGGTCGTGCTCGATCCAGTGGTCGATCCCGGTTTGAACGGTCTCGGTGTCGACTTCCTGCGCAGCATCGCCGGGTTTGAATTGCACTCGACCTTCATCCGGCCAGTGGTGTGCCTTGATCGGCATCCAGCCCATGGCCTGAACGAAATGTCCGATCAGGTGGCCGGCCGAATGCATACGGGTGTTGAAGCTGCGGCGTTCTCCATCGACACGGATACAGGTCATGCCAAGCTTTACCGGGCGGTCGACGTAATGAACGATCCGGTCCGGTTCCTGTACGACGCGTAATACCTGGCTCTCATCGATCCAGCCGGTATCGCAGGGCTGGCCACCCCCTTGCGGATGGAACAGAGTGGCGCGCAGCACCACGGCAAATTCGTTCTCGTGGGGCGTGCAGTCGAGGACTTCTACATTAGCCTTGAGGTCATCACTATGGAAAAAGAGGCGAAGCGTCATATTCCATGCCCTTATTTAAATTTCTATTTTTATTATATGAATCGTGTAATAACGTGATAATCCGTTAAAACATCAAAGGACTTGTGCGCTGTGAGCATAAATCTTCCGCTCCCGCTGCTTGGTGAGATGGCAATCTTCGTCAAGGTCGTGGAGACCGGCAGCTTTTCTGAAGCGGCTCGGCAACTGGGTTCATCGCCGTCGGCGGTCAGTCGCAGTATTTCGCGCCTGGAAAAAGCCTTGGCCACGCGACTGTTGCAGCGCACTACGCGCAAGCTGCGTTTGAGTGATGGCGGCGAAGAGGTATTCAAGCGTTGTCAGGAGATGGTAAGCGCGGCCAAGTCAGTGATGGAAATCAGTGGCCAGTTCACCCATGAAGCGGAAGGGCTGGTGCGGGTCAGCGTGCCAAAAGCAGTCGGGCGGTTTGTGATTCATCCGCACATGCCCGAGTTTCTGCGGCGTTATCCCAAGGTTGATGTCGAGTTGCTACTGGAGGATCGCCAGGTCGATTTGATCGACGACCATGTCGATCTGGCCATTCGTATTACGGATCGACCACCGGCCGGGTTGGTCGGGCGGCAATTGCTGACCATCGATCATTTGCTCTGTGCCACGCCGCAGTACCTGGCCGAGCACGGCACCCCGACTCACCCTCATGATTTGCTCAATCACAGCTGTATTTATCTGGGTGAAACCCCCAGCGACGCACGCTGGAAATTCAAGAAAGGCAGCAAGGCAGTGACGGTGGGTGTGCGCGGGCGCTATGCCGCCAATCACACCGGTGTGCGCTTGGGTGCGGTGTTGCAGCACATCGGCATTGGCAGCCTGCCGTATTTCACTGCCCGTTACGCACTTGAGCAGAAGTTGATTGTGCAGGTGCTGCCGGACTGGACCTTTCTGGCGTCCTACCATGGCGGACTGTGGTTGCTGCATTCGCCGACGCGCTATCTGCCACCCAAGCTACGGGTGTTTATCGACTATCTGGTGGAGTGTCTGCAGAAAGAGCCGACCTTGAGCAAGCCGGGCAAGTCAGGTGGTGCGAGTAACGCAGCGATGGCGTATGAATTACCGGAAAGCGAAGGGCTGCTCTAACGACAATGCAAAAAAATGCCCGCATGGACAACCATGCGGGCATTTTCATAACGGCGCGAAAATCAGTGCTTGCTGTCCTGAGCGGACATCGCCAGCAGCTGTTTTTCCTGATTCCAGTCGAACGGTTCATCGTTCTGTTCGGCTTCGTAACGGCGTTCTTCCAGGGCCTGATACATGTCGATCTCTTCATCGGACAGGTAGTGCAGGCAGTCACCGGCGAAGAACCACAGCAGATCACGCGGGATCAGGTGGGCGATCTGCGGATAACGGCTAATCACTTGAGTCAGGATGTCCTGGCCCAGGTACTGGCTTTCGATTGGATCGATCGGCAGCGATGCGAGCAGTTCGTCGAAGCGCTCCAGGAACAGGGCATGGCTTTCTTCGGGAACCTGTTCGGCCTCACCTACGGCGACCAGGATGCTGCGCAGGTGGTCGAGTAATACAAGATGATCGGCAACGACGTTGGACACGAGATAAGTCCTCAAGAGCAAAACGGGCGCGGGAGTATAAAGCTCCTGCGCCCTCTTGGACATGGTTGTCAGGATCAGCGGACTTTGCCCTCTGCCAGCGTCAACTCCTCTTTGTCGAAATCATCGACATCGATCACCTTGCGTCGCGCCGCTTCGGCATCGCGCAGACTCTGCGCTTCCACCGGTTGCAATACTCCAGCTTCAAGCGCGGCATCGATGGCGTGTTCGCCCGCGACCGGTTTGACCTGACCGCTTTTCAGCGAAGTGTGCAGTTTTTTGTGCAACGGCTGCGCGGCATTCAGCAGATCGCTGGCGTGTTGCAGCGCGCCGACGGCATCGTCTGCCGACTGCGGGCGATAACAACCGGCAAGCAGTTCTTCCAGCGCCGGATCACCCTTGGCGCGACCAATGACGCCAGCCACTTCGGCGCCGAGTTTGTCCGACGGGCCTTTGTGACGACGACCGAACGGGAAGACGATGGCTCGCAACAGACAACCGAACACTTTGTTCGGGAAGTTGCGCAGCAACTCATCCAGTGCCCGTTCCGATTGGCCGAGGCTTTCTTCCATCGCCCAACGGAATAGCGGTTCCATGTAGGCCGGCGAATCCAGATCGTGATAACGCTTGAGCGCGGCCGAGGCCAGATACAGATTGCTCAACACATCACCCAAACGTGCCGACAGACGTTCACGACGCTTCAGTTCGCCGCCGAGCAGCATCATGCTGAAGTCGGCGAGCATGGCGAACGCCGCCGCCTGACGATTGAGTGCACGGAAGTATCCCTGACTGATCTTGTCGCCCGGCGCATGTTCGAAGTGACCGAAGCCGAGGTTCAGCACCAGCGTGCTGGCCGCGTTGCTCACGGCGAAACCGATGTGTTTGAGCAGCAGGCCATCGAACTCTTTCAGCGCCTGATCCTTGTCTTCGCGGCCGGCCAGAGCCATTTCCTTGAGCACAAATGGATGGCAACGAATCGCGCCCTGACCGAAGATCATCAGGTTGCGCGAGAGGATGTTCGCGCCTTCCACGGTGATGAAGATCGGCGCACCGTTCCAGCTGCGTCCGAGGTAGTTGTTCGGGCCCATGATGATCGCCTTGCCGCCGTGCACATCCATGGCGTGGCTGATGCACTCACGGCCGCGTTCGGTGAGGTGGTATTTGAGGATCGCCGACAACACCGAGGGTTTCTCGCCGAGATCCACCGCGTTGGCCGTGAGCATCCGCGCCGCGTCCATCATCCACGCGTTGCCGCCGATGCGCGCCATGGCTTCCTGAATACCTTCGAACGCCGACAGCGGCACGTTGAATTGCTCACGAATCTGCGCGTACTGGCCAGTGACCAGACTGGTGAATTTCGCCGCGCCGGTGCCGACGGCTGGCAACGAGATCGAACGGCCGACCGACAGGCAGTTCATCAACATCATCCAGCCTTTGCCGAGCATTTCCTGACCGCCGATAAGGAAGTCCAGCGGAATGAACACATCCTTGCCGGAATTCGGGCCGTTCATGAACGCCGCGCCCAGTGGCAGGTGACGACGGCCGATTTCCACGCCGGCGGTATCGGTCGGGATCAGCGCCAGGCTGATGCCGAGGTCTTCCTTGTCGCCCAGCAGATGTTCCGGGTCGTAGGCCTTGAAAGCCAGGCCGAGGAGGGTAGCGACCGGGCCGAGGGTGATGTAGCGTTTTTCCCAATTCAGGCGCAGGCCGATGACTTCCTGACCTTCCCACTGACCTTTGCAGATGATCCCGGTGTCGGGCATCGCCCCGGCATCGGAACCCGCGAGCGGGCCGGTGAGGGCAAAGCACGGAATGTCATCGCCCCGGGCCAGACGCGGCAGGTAGTGATTGCGTTGTTCGTCGGTGCCGTAATGCAGCAGCAGTTCGGCCGGGCCGAGTGAGTTCGGCACCATGACGGTGGAGGCGAGGTCACCGCTGCGGGTCGCCAGTTTCATTGCCACTTGCGAGTGGGCGTAGGCCGAGAACCCTTTACCGCCAAATTCTTTCGGAATGATCAGGGCAAAAAAACCGTGTTCCTTGATGTGCGTCCAGGCTTCCGGGGGAAGGTCCATCGACTGGCCGATCTGCCAGTCAGTGACCATCGCGCAAAGCTCTTCGGTCGGGCCGTCGATGAACGCTTGCTCTTCTTCGCTCAGTTGCACCTTCGGATAGGCCAGCAATTTGTCCCAGTCCGGACGGCCGCTGAACAGCTCGCCATCCCACCACACTGTACCGGCGTCGATCGCGTCGCGTTCGGTCTGCGACATCGGCGGCAGGGTTTTCTGGAACCAGTTGAACAGCGGCGCGGTGAAATGTTTGCGGCGCAGATCAGGCAGCAGCAAGGGTGCAGCGACCACCGCCAGCAAGACCCACAAGACCACCAATAACCAGCCCGGCGCGTGACTGAAAATACCCATCGCCAACAAGTAGACGGCAACAATGCCCAACGCAGGCAGCGGGGCGATACGCCGGTGGGCGAGATACGCCACGCCGACGATCAAAACCAGTATCCACAACAACAGCATATTCAGTCCTCCGTGAACCAAGGCAAATCGACCCTCCAGAGCTTAGACGGCATCTGTAAAAGCGGGTGGTCAGAGCAAGGTGATTGAAATCGTGGGAAACCCCGGATGGTTTTCGTAGGTTCGGTGGGCAACACGTGTGGGAAATCGTTCGCCGATCCCGCGTCTTTGCGTCCAAGTTTGGCCGAAACGTCGTTATCTCTGTGCTGAAGCTGTCGCTAGACTCGGGGCTCACCCAGGAGATTGTCGTCATGCACGAGTATCTGAGCCCCGGCCGCTTCATCGATAGTGACCACCCGGCGGTGGTGGAGTTCGCCGAACAACATCGTGGTGCCAGCCGCGATCCGCTCGAGCAGGCGATCAGTCTTTATTACGCCGTGCGTGAGGTGGTGCGTTACAACCCGTACACCTTCAGCCGCGATCCGCAGACCTTGCGCGGCAGCTATGCGTTGGCGAAGGGGGAGAGTTATTGCGTACCGAAAGCCACGCTGCTGGCGGGCTGCGCACGGCATTGCGGGATCCCGGCGCGTATCGGTCTGGCCGATGTGCGCAATCACCTGTCGACCCCGCGCCTGCTTGAACTGCTGAAGAGCGACATGTTCGCCATGCACGGTTACACCGAGCTGTTTCTCAATGATCGCTGGGTCAAGGCAACACCGGCGTTCAATCAGCAACTGTGTGAGTTGTTCAACGTCGCTCCGTTGGAATTCGATGGCATCAACGACAGCGTTTTTCATCCGTTCAACCGTGACGGGGCGCAGTTGATGGAGTATCTGGTCGATCACGGTCAATTCGCCGATGTGCCGGAAACGTTCTTCTTCGAGCATCTGCAAAAGTGCTATCCGCATCTGTTCACTGATCTGCAGCCGCAACTGCTGGGCGATATGCAGAGTGATTTGAGCCGTACCTGATCCGGCGTATGCTGCCTGCCCACTCATTTGAAAAGAGGCGGTCATGCTGAAGATCTGGGGACGGAAAAACTCATCGAATGTCAGGAAGCCATTGTGGGCCGCCGAGGAACTCGGTCTGGCTTACGAGGCGATCAATGCCGGTGGCGCATTCGGCGTAGTCGACACTCCTGAGTACCGGGCGATGAATCCGAACGGTCGGGTGCCGGTGATCGAGGACGACGGTTTTGTGCTGTGGGAATCCAACGCCATCGTTCGCTATCTGCTGGCCAGGCATGCGCCCGACAGCAACTGGTATTCGGCCGATCCGCAAGCTCGCGCCATCGCCGACAAATGGATGGACTGGACCACGTCGAGTTTTGCCGGTCCCTTCCGCACGGTGTTCTGGGGTGTCCTGCGCACGCCGGCGGACAAGCAGGACTGGACGGCCATCAACGCAGCGATCAAGGAATGCAGCGAGCTGCTCAACATGGCCGATCAGGCGCTCGCCAGCCAACCTTACCTGTCTGGTGAAGAAATCGGCATGGGCGACATTCCACTGGGCAGTTTCATTTATGCCTGGTTCGAGATGCCCATCGAGCGCGCGCCACAAGCGCATCTGCAAGCCTGGTACGAGCGCCTGAAGCAGCGTCCGGCCTACCGGAAAGCTGTCATGACCGCGTTGACTTAATACCTACTATCGACACACTTGACTGTACTTGTACGGCGGCGGCAAGCACCATTGCGCACTTGCGCTGCGGTTCGATCCTTCGCCGCCGTCTCCTTTTTCCCTTCAATGGTGCGTAAATCAGATATGAGTTCCGCTCTGTCCATCCGGCAGCTAACCAAAACCTACGGCAACGGGTTCCAGGCCTTGAGTGGTATCGATCTGGACGTCGCCGAAGGTGATTTTTTCGCCTTGCTCGGCCCCAACGGTGCGGGCAAATCCACGACCATCGGCATTCTCTCGACCCTGGTGAACAAGACCAGTGGCACGGTGAATATCTTCGGCCATGACCTGGACAAGAATCCTGCGCAGCTCAAGCGCTCGATCGGCGTAGTGCCCCAGGAATTCAACTTCAACCAGTTCGAAAAGACCTTCGACATCGTCGTGACCCAGGCCGGTTACTACGGCATTCCAGCGAAGATCGCCAAGGAACGCGCCGAGCAGTACCTGACCCAACTGGGCTTGTGGGACAAGCGCGATGTGCCGTCGCGTTCGCTGTCCGGCGGCATGAAGCGGCGCTTGATGATTGCCCGCGCACTGGTGCACGAACCGCGTCTGCTGATCCTCGATGAGCCGACCGCAGGCGTCGACATCGAGTTGCGCCGTTCGATGTGGACGTTCCTCACCGAGCTGAACCAGAAGGGCATCACCATCATCCTCACCACGCACTATCTGGAGGAGGCTGAGCAGTTGTGTCGCAACATCGGCATCATCGACCACGGCACCATCGTCGAGAACACCAGCATGAAACAATTGCTGGGCCAGTTGCACGTAGAAACCTTCTTGCTTGACCTGAAAAACGACTTGAACGCCGCGCCGCAATTGCTCGGCTATCCAGCCCGGTTGATCGACGGCCACACTCTCGAAGTCCAGGTCGACAAATCCATGGGCATCACGGCGTTGTTCACCCAGTTGGCGCAGCAGAACATTGAAGTACTGAGCCTGCGTAACAAAACCAATCGCCTCGAGGAGTTGTTCGTGTCCCTGGTGGAGAAAAATCTGTCGAAGGTGGCGGTATGAGTTCCGAATTCCGTCCCAACCTCGTCGCCCTGCAGACCATTGTTTACCGCGAGGTCAAACGCTTCACGCGGATCTGGCCGCAAACGCTGCTGCCGCCGGCGATCACCATGGTTCTGTACTTCGTGATCTTCGGTAACCTGATCGGTCGCCAGATCGGTGACATGGGTGGCTTCACCTACATGGAGTACATCGTGCCAGGGCTGATCATGATGTCGGTGATCACCAACTCCTACGGCAACGTGGTCTCGAGTTTCTTCGGCAGCAAGTTCCAGCGTTCGATCGAAGAGCTGATGGTATCGCCGGTGTCGCCGCACACGATTCTGATCGGCTTCACCATTGGCGGTGTGTTGCGTGGTCTGATGGTCGGCGTGATCGTGACGATCCTGTCGCTGTTCTTCACCCATTTGCAGGTACATCATCTGGGCGTGACCGTGCTGGTGGTGGTGCTGACGGCGACGATCTTCTCGTTGCTGGGCTTCATCAACGCCGTGTTTGCGCGCAACTTCGATGATATTTCGATCATCCCGACTTTTGTGCTGACGCCGCTGACGTATCTGGGCGGGGTGTTCTACTCGATCACGCTGCTGCCGCCGTTCTGGCAGACCGTGTCGCTGGCCAACCCGGTACTGCACATGGTCAACGCTTTCCGTTACGGCATTCTGGGTGTTTCGGATATCCGCATCGGCATCGCGATCACCTTTATGCTGGTGGCGACGGTGGTGTTGTATCTCGGTTGTGCGCGGTTGCTGGTGAGTGGGCGCGGGATGCGGACCTGATCCCGAACCGAGTTGCCTGCATCGCCAGCAGGCTGGCTCCCACAGGAGATCTTCGGCGCAACATAGATCCAATGTGGGAGCTTGCCTGCAAGCGATAGCGACAACCCAGACACTGCAATAAAAAACGGCCTCCCACTGCGGAGGCCGTTTTGCATTCAGCGCATGCGGCTTTTCTTGCGCCGCGCCCATTGCCGCGCGACCCACCAGCGCCAATACATCATCACCAGGCAATAGGCGAGGGCGCCAAGCACCAGCCCTACCACCACCGAGCCGAGCAGAAACGGCTGCCACAACGTCGACAACTCGCCGCTGATCCACTCCCAGGTCAACTCGTCCGGCAGATGCCTGGCGGGCACATCCATCAAAAACGCCCCAGCCTGATAAGTGCAGAAAAACACCGCCGGCATGGTGATTGGATTGGTCAGCCACACCAGGCTGACTGCAATCGGCATGTTCCCCCGCACCATGACGGCGAGTGCGGCGGCCACCAGCATCTGCGCCGGAATCGGCAGGAATGCGGCGAACAGGCCGACCGCCATCGCGCGTGCGACCGAGTGACGATTGAGGTGCCAGAGGTTCGGGTCATGCAGCAACTTGCCGAGAAAGCGTAAGGATTTGTGTTCCCTGATGCTCGTCGGGTCGGGCATGTAACGTTTGAATAAGCGCCGGGGCATAAGGCTTCTCGGTCGGTTAAGGCGGCAAGTATGTCTGGATTCTACGAAGCGCCCATTCAGACTTTGTGACAATTGTTGACGACGCTTGTGCCCGACACCCGCTATGCCTAAGTACGGGACTCTCAAGGACGGGCTTATGCGCACAGGGATGATGGCGCTGGCAGTCGGTCTGCTGGCCCCGGTTTTTATGTCGGCATTACCGCCGGTCTGGTTGATGCTGTTATTGCCGGTCGTGGCTTTGATGCTGCTGCCGTTTCGCAGCTATCCGTTGGCGCTTCTGCTGTTTGGCTTCACGTGGGCCAGTGTCGGTGCGCAGTGGGCGTTGAATGATCGTTTGCCGGCCGGGCTGGATGGCGAAACCCGGTGGGTTGAAGGGCGGGTCGTCGGGTTGCCGCAGAACAGCGACGGCGTGGTGCGTTTCGAACTGGCGGATGCGCGCTCGCGTCACGAAAAACTGCCACCGCTGATGCGCCTGGCCTGGTACGGCGGGCCGCCGGTCAACAGCGGCGAGCGCTGGCGTCTGGCGGTCAAGCTCAAGCGTGCGGGTGGTTTGCTCAATCCGGACGCTTTCGATTACGAGGCTTGGCTGCTGGCGCAACGCATCGGTGCGACCGGCACGATCAAGGACGGCCAACGCCTGAGCGAGGCACGCTGGGCCTGGCGCGACAGTATTCGGCAGCGTTTGCTCGAGGTGGACGCACAGGGGCGGGCCGGGGCATTGGCGGCGCTGGTGCTGGGCGATGGCTCGGGACTCAGTCGTGAGGACTGGCAGATTTTGCAGGATACCGGCACCGTGCACTTGCTGGTGATTTCCGGTCAGCACATTGGCTTGCTGGCGGCGGTGATGTACATGCTGGTTGCCGGCTTGGCCCGCTTTGGCCTGTGGCCGCTGCGCTGGCCCTGGCTGCCGTGGGCCTGTGGTCTGGCATTCGCGGCGGCGCTCGGTTATGGCCTCCTTGCCGGTTTCGACGTACCGGTACAGCGCGCCTGCGTGATGGTCGGGCTGGTACTGTTGTGGCGTCTGCGCTTTCGTCATCTTGGTGCGTGGTGGCCGTTGCTGCTGGCGTTCAATGCGGTGCTTTTGCTCGATCCCCTGGCCAGCCTGCGCCCCGGCTTCTGGTTGTCCTTTACGGCCGTAGCAGTGTTGATTTTTACCTTTGGTGGCCGCTTGGGTGGGTGGCGTTGGTGGCAAACCTGGACGCGGGCGCAATGGTTGATAGCCATCGGTCTGTGCCCGGTGTTGCTGGCACTGAATCTGCCGATCAGCCTGAGCGGGCCATTGGCAAATCTGTTGGCGGTGCCTTGGGTCAGCCTCGTGGTGTTGCCGCCGGCACTGCTCGGCACGCTGATGTTACCGGTGCCGCATGTCGGGGAAGGTCTTTTGTGGCTGGCCGGCGGTTTGATCGATGCGCTGTTTCGCGCTTTGGCGGTGATTGCCGGGCAGTGGCCGGCATGGACAGCCGCCGCCGTGCCGGGCTGGGTCTGGTTGCTCGGCAGCCTCGGTGCCGTGTTGTTGCTGTTGCCGCGCGGCGTGTCGATGCGTGCGCTGGGCTGGCCATTGCTGTTGCTATTGGTTGTGCCGCCACGCGAGCGCCTGGATGAAGGGGTGGCCGATATCTGGCAACTCGATGTTGGTCAAGGCCTGGCCATCCTGATCCGCACCCGTCATCACACGTTGCTTTACGACGCTGGACCGCGCTTTGGCGATTTCGATCTCGGCGAGCGGGTGGTGCTGCCCGCGTTGCGCAAACTCAATGTGGAAAAACTCGATTTGATGCTGCTCAGCCATGCGGACGCCGATCACGCTGGCGGCGCTTTGGCGATCACTCGTGGTTTGACCGTCGATCAAGTGATCAGCGGCGACCCGGAGGGATTGCCCGCGCAGTTGAGCGCCGAAGCCTGCGAAAGCGGCCGGCAATGGCAGTGGGACGGCGTGCGTTTTCAACTCTGGCAGTGGGCGGACGCTCACGACAGCAATCAGCGTTCCTGCGTGCTGCAGATCGAGGCCAATGGCGAGCGCCTGCTGCTGACCGGCGACATCGACACCCACGCCGAACGCGTCCTCCTCGACAGTCCACTGGCCGTGCCGACGCAATGGCTGCAAGCGCCTCATCATGGCAGCCGCAGTTCATCGTCAATGGCGCTGCTCAAAGTCTTGAAGCCGGAGTCTGTGCTGATCTCCCGAGGCCATGGCAACTCCTTTGGCCATCCCCACCCAACCGTGCTCGCGCGTTATCGGAAACAGGGCCTGCGCATTTACGACAGCGCCGAGCAGGGCGCCATTCATCTGCAACTGGGCCGCTTCAAACCGCCGTGGACGATGCGTCAACAGCGGCGTTTCTGGCGCGATCCGCCGGCACTCGCCCGTTGATCGGTGCCAGCATGGATGCCACATCACGGTCGTCGGAGCGGCGGGTCTTAATCGCGGATCGGTATGGTAAAGTGGCGCACTTTTTCGAGGGGACTGTCACTGTGTGGGAATTGGTCAAATCCGGCGGCTGGATGATGTTGCCGATCATTCTGAGCTCCATCGCGGCCATGGCGATCGTCGCCGAACGCCTGTGGACCCTGCGCGCCAGCCGCGTCACCCCCGAGCATCTGCTGGGCCAGGTCTGGGTCTGGATCAAGGACAAGCAGCTCAATAAAGAAAAACTCAAGGAATTGCGCGCCAATTCGCCGCTGGGGGAAATCCTCGCGGCGGGCCTGGCCAACTCCAAGCATGGTCGCGAGATCATGAAAGAGTGCATCGAAGAGGCCGCCGCCCGGGTCATTCATGAACTCGAGCGCTACGTTAACGCGCTGGGCACGATTGCCGCCATGTCGCCGTTGCTCGGTCTGCTGGGCACCGTGTTAGGCATGATCGACATTTTCAGCGCCTTCACCGGTTCCGGCATGACCACCAACGCTTCGGTCCTGGCCGGTGGTATTTCCAAAGCGTTGATCACCACTGCGGCAGGCCTGATGGTCGGTATTCCGGCGGTGTTCTTCCACCGGTTCCTGCAACGCCGCATCGATGAGCTGGTGGTGGGCATGGAACAGGAAGCGATCAAACTGGTTGAAGTGGTGCAGGGCGACCGTGACGTCGATCTGGCCGAGGGCCGGGTGTGAAATTCCGTCGCAAGCCTCGGGAAACCATCGATATCAACCTTGCGTCGCTGATCGACGTGGTGTTCATTCTGCTGCTGTTTTTCGTCGTGACCACCACGTTCACTCGCGAAACCCAGTTGCGCGTTGACCTGCCGGAAGCGGTCAGCGGCTCCCCGGCCGAAGATCAGCAGCTCAAGCAGATCGACGTGGCCATCAGCGCCGAAGGCGTGTTTTCGGTGAACAACAAGATTCTGCCGAAGAACGACTTGGCGACCCTGATGGAAGCCATGCAGAAAGAGTCCAACGGTGACACCAACATGCCGTTGTCGATCAGTGCCGACGGCAAGACGCAGCATCAATCCGTGATCACCGCCATGGACGCGGCCGGCAAGCTCGGTTTCAGCCATCTGCGCATGACCACGGTCGAGGCGGCGCCCAAATCCTGATGAGCCTGTCTGATCGTTTGCTCGCCGCGTGGTATCAGGGGCACCCGGCCCTGACGCTGCTGCGACCGCTGGAAATGTTGTATCGCCGCGTGGTGGTGGGTAAGCGCCAGCGCTTTCTCGATGGCGAAGGCGAGATTTATCAGTCGCCGGTGCCGTTGATCGTGGTTGGCAATATCACCGTCGGTGGCACCGGCAAGACGCCGATGATTCTCTGGTTGATCGAGCACTGTCGGCGCAGCGGTTTGCGCGTCGGCGTGGTCAGCCGTGGCTACGGTGCCAAACCGCCGCAACTGCCATGGCGCGTTGAGGCGGATCAAACCGCTGACATTGCCGGCGACGAACCGCTGCTGATCGTCCAGCGCACCGGCGTGCCGCTGATGATCGACCCCGATCGCAGCGCCGCCGTCAAAGCCTTGCTCGCCAGCGAACCGCTGGATCTGATCCTCTCCGATGACGGCATGCAGCACTATCGTCTGGCGCGGGATCTGGAGCTGGTGTTGATCGACGCCGCTCGCGGCCTCGGCAACAAGCGTTGCCTGCCCGCCGGGCCTTTGCGCGAGCCGATCGAACGCCTGCAAAGCGTCGACGGCGTGCTGTTCAACGGTGCCACCGAAGATCGCGACGACGGTTTCGCTTTTCGTCTGCAACCCACCGCGCTGGTCAATCTGCGCAGTGGCGAACGCAAGTCGCTCGAGCATTTTTCTGCCGGTCAGGCCGTGCACGCCGTCGCCGGGATCGGCAATCCGCAACGTTTCTTCAATACCCTCGAAGCGCTAGACTGGCGCGCAGTCCCCCATGCGTTTGCCGACCACGCTGAATACAGCGTGCAGGCCTTGAATTTCACACCGTCATTGCCATTGGTGATGACCGAAAAGGACGCGGTGAAGTGCCGTGCCTTCGCTGCTGCCGACTGGTGGTATCTGGCGGTCGATGCCGTGCCGTCGCCGGCCTTCGTGACCTGGTTCGACACACAGCTGATGCGCCTGTTGCCCGATCGGCTTTTGCCTTAACTCATTTATCAGGGAAAGTTCATGGACACCAAATTGCTCGACATCCTCGCGTGCCCGATCTGCAAAGGCCCGCTCAAGCTCAGCGCCGACAAGACCGAACTGATCAGCAAGGGCGCCGGTCTGGCGTACCCGATCCGCGACGGCATCCCGGTGATGCTCGAAAGCGAAGCCCGCACCCTGACCACCGACGAGCGTCTGGATAAATGACCACTGCCTTCACCGTTGTCATCCCGTCGCGTTACGCCTCGACCCGTTTGCCGGGCAAACCGCTGCTGGATATCGCCGGCAAGCCGATGATCCAGCACGTCTGGGAACAGGCGAGCAAAAGCAGCGCCACTCGTGTGGTGGTTGCCACTGACGATGCGCGCATCGTCGAGGCCTGCCAGGCCTTTGGCGCCGAAGTCGTGCTGACCCGTGAAGACCACAATTCCGGCACCGATCGTCTTGCCGAAGTCGCGGCGAAATTGGGTCTTGAGCCCGACGCGATCGTGGTCAACGTGCAGGGCGACGAGCCACTGATCCCACCGAGCGTGATCGATCAGGTTGCCGCCAATCTGGCCGCCCACACCGAAGCGCGCATGGCCACGCTGGCCGAGCCGATTGAGGACGTGGAAACCCTGTTCAATCCGAACGTGGTCAAGGTCGTCAGCGACCTTAACGGTCTGGCGCTGACCTTCAGCCGTGCGACCTTGCCGTGGGCGCGCGATGCCTTTGCCAAGAGCCGCGAGCAATTGCCTGAAGGCGTGCCGTACCGTCGTCACATCGGCATTTATGCCTACCGCGCCGGTTTCCTTCACGATTTTGTGAGCTGGGGCCCGTGCTGGCTGGAAAACACTGAATCGCTCGAACAACTGCGTGCCCTGTGGCACGGCGTACGCATTCATGTCGCCGACGCGCTGATCGCGCCGCCAACCGGCGTCGACACTGCCGAAGATCTTGAGCGCGTTCGTCGCCTGCTGGGGGCCTGATGCGCGTTCTGTTTGTGTGCCTGGGCAACATTTGCCGTTCGCCCACCGCTGAAGGCGTATTGCGGCACAAACTGCGTGAAGCGGGGCTGGCGGATCAAGTCGAAGTGGCTTCCGCCGGCACCGGTGACTGGCACGTCGGCAACCCGCCGGACAAGCGCAGCCAAGCCGCGGCCAAAGTGCGCGGCTATGACCTGTCGGCGCAACGCGCGCAGCAGGTCAGCCGTGCCGATTTCGCCAGTTATGACCTGATTCTGGCGATGGACAACAGTAACCTGCGCAACCTCAAGGCGTTGCAGCCGTCCACCGGCAAAGCCGAGCTGGACCTGTTTCTGCGCCGCTATGCCGGGCTGGTCGATGAAGTGCCGGATCCGTATTACGACGGCGATCAGGGTTTCGAGCAGGTGCTGGATCTGATCGAAGCGGCTTGTGACCAATTGTTGATCGAAGTGAAGGGCCGGTTATGAGTTTGCAGGTGCAACCGCAGGTATCCCTGAAACCGTTCAACAGTTTTGGCGTCGATGTGCGCGCGCAACTGTTCGCCGAAGCCCACAGCGATGCCGATGTCCGTGAAGCACTGGCGTATGCCACCGCGCACGATGTGCCGTTGCTGGTGATCGGCGGGGGCAGCAACTTGCTGCTGACGGCGGACATTCCGGCGCTGGTATTGCGCATGGCCACCCGTGGCATCCGCGTGATCAGCGATGACGGCGACCGTGTGGTGATCGAAGCTGAAGCTGGCGAGCCTTGGCATCCGTTTGTGCAATACACGCTGGCGCAGGGTTTTTCCGGACTGGAAAACCTCAGCCTGATTCCCGGCACCGTCGGCGCTGCGCCAATGCAGAACATCGGTGCCTACGGTGTCGAGATCAAGGATGTATTTGCCGGGCTCACCGCGCTGGATCGCCAGACCGGCGAACTGCGCGACTTTACACTCGAAGAATGCAACTTCGCCTACCGCGATAGCCTGTTCAAGCAGCAGCCAGGGCGTTGGCTGATTCTGCGCGTGCGCTTTGCACTCGACCGCGTCGCTCATCTGCATCTGGAATACGGCCCGGTGCGCCAGCGCCTGACCGAGCAGGGCATCGAGCAGCCGACGCCGACCGATGTCAGTCGCGCCATCTGCAGCATCCGCAGCGAGAAATTGCCGGATCCGGCGGTACTCGGCAATGCCGGCAGCTTCTTCAAGAATCCGCTGGTGTCGGCGGCCGTCGTCGCGCAGATCAAAGCGCAGCATCCGGATGTGGTCGCCTACGCGCAACCGGACGGGCAGATGAAACTGGCTGCTGGCTGGTTGATCGAGCGCGCTGGCTGGAAAGGTTTCCGTGAGGCCGATGCCGGCGTGCATAAATTGCAGGCACTGGTGCTGGTCAATTACGGCACGGCGACCGGTCTGCAACTGCTCGACCTCGCGCAACGCATCCAGAAAGACATTGCCGAACGATTCAATGTCGACCTGGAAATGGAGCCTAACCGCTATTAGTGCAGCTACGAGCTTCAAGCTTTTAGCGGCAAGCTACAATCTTGATTGTGAGCCAGCTACTGCCTTTACTTGCAGCTTGTAGCTAAAAGCTTGCAACTGAAAAGCCCTGTCTCAGCAGGGCTTTTTTGTTAACGCTGGGTTAACTTAGCGAGCTAACGATAACCGTCATTTGCTCCACCAAAGGCCCGGTGCAGACGTTCCCGTCAGCACAAGAGAGCCTGATTAGCCTGAGTCGATCTGCGCGAACCACACCGCTGATTTTCCGGCGGCAGATTGCTCGACCCCATAACCACTAAAAATATGCGGGCGTGCCCATGATTACCCTGAAACTCAACGGTCAAGACCATCCCCTCGATGTCACTGAAGACATGCCGCTGTTGTGGGCGATTCGTGATGTCGCCGGTTACAACGGCACCAAATTCGGCTGCGGCATGGGTCTGTGCGGCGCGTGCACCATTCATATCGATGGCTTGCCGGCGCGCAGTTGCATCACGCCGATCGGTTCGGTGATCGGCCAGAACGTCACCACCATCGACAACCTGCACGCTGACCCGGTCGGCCAGGTGGTCCAGCAAGCCTGGCTCGACACGGCTGTAGCGCAATGCGGTTTCTGTCAGGGCGGGCAAATCATGTCGGCCACTGCATTGCTCAAGACCAATCCGAATCCGAGCGACGAGCAGATCGAAGAAGCCATGGTCGGCAACATTTGCCGCTGCGGCACCTATAACCGGATCAAAACCGCTATCCGTCAGGCGTCCACGCATCTGAAGGAGGCGAAAGCATGAGCCGACTTCCGAATGATTTCGCCCTTAGCAATCTGAGTCGTCGCGGTTTCCTCAAGGGCGTCGGCGCCACGGGGGCGTTGGTGCTCGCGGCGAGTTGGGGCTGGCAGGATGCGTTGGCCGAGGACAAGCCGAAACAGTTCGGCGCCGATGGCATGCCCAACGGCTGGATCGATGATCCGAAGGTCTACGTCAGCATCGCCGCTGATGGCACGGTGACCGTGGTGTGCAACCGATCGGAAATGGGCCAGGGCGTGCGCACCAGTCTGACCATGGTTGTCGCTGATGAGCTGGACGCCGATTGGGCCCAGGTCAAAGTGCAGCAGGCGCCGGGTGATGAAGTTCGCTTCGGCAATCAGGATACCGACGGCTCGCGCAGTATGCGTCACTGGTACGAGCCGATGCGTCGTTGCGGCGCGGCGGCGCGAACCATGCTCGAGCAAGCTGCCGCTGCGCAGTGGAAAGTGCCTGTGGGCGAATGCCACGCGCAGTTGCACAAAGTCATCCATAAACCCTCCGGTCGTGAGCTCGGCTATGGCGAACTCGCCGCCGCAGCCAGTGCGTTGCCAGTACCAGCGCGTGACAGCCTGCGCCTCAAACAGCCGTCGGAGTTTCGCTACATTGGCAAGGAAGGCAGCAAAGCCATCGACGGCGCCGACATCGTCAACGGTCGTGCGGTGTTTGGCGCCGATGTGCATTTCGATGGCATGTTGTACGCGACTATCGCCCGTCCGGCGGTTTACGGCGGCAAGGTCAAATCAGTGGATGACAGCGCCGCACTGAAAGTCCCCGGCGTGCTTAAAGTGCTGCAGATCCAAAGCCGGCCGCTGCCTTCGGAGTTTCAGCCGTTGGGTGGCGTGGCAGTCGTCGCCAGCAATACCTGGGCAGCGATCAAAGGCCGTGAGGCGCTGAAGATCGAATGGGATGACGGCCCGAACGCCAGTTACGACTCGATCGCCTATCGCAAAGAGCTGGAAGCCGCCTCGCTGAAACCCGGCAAAGTGGTGCGCAACACCGGCGATATCGACAAGGCCCTGAGCGGCGCCGCGAGTACGCTCGAAGCGTCTTACTATCTGCCACATCTGGCACAGTCGCCGATGGAACCGATGGTCGCCATCGCCCGTTACAAGGATGGTGTCTGCGAAGCCTGGGCACCGAGTCAGGCACCGCAAGTCACCCGCGAGCGCATTGCCGAGCGTCTTGGGCTGCCGTTCGACAATGTCACGTTCAATGTCACCTTGCTTGGCGGCGGTTTCGGTCGCAAATCGAAGCCGGATTTCGTCGTCGAAGCAGCGATTCTCGCCAAAGAGTTTCCCGGCAAAGCCGTGCGGGTGCAGTGGACGCGTGAGGATGACATCCACAACTCGTATTTCCACACCGTGTCCGCTGAGTATTTGAAGGCTGGCGTCGGCAAGGACGGCATGCCGTCCGGTTGGCTGCATCGCACCGTGGCACCGAGCATCACTGCGTTGTTCGCGCCGGGCATGAACCATGAAGCGGCGTTCGAGCTGGGCATGGGTTTCACCAACATGGCCTACGCGATTCCCAATGTGCGCCTGGAAAACCCCGAGGCGACCGTGCACACGCGGGTCGGCTGGTATCGCTCGGTGTCGAACATTCCCCATGGTTTTGCGATCCAGAGCTTCGTCGATGAGCTGGCGCACAAGGCCGGCGAAGATCCGCTCAAATACCAGATCAAACTGCTCGGCGCGGATCGGCAGATCGACCCGCGTACCTTGAGCGAAGAGTGGAACTACGGTGAATCTCCCGAGCGGTATCCGATCGACACCGGACGCATGCGCACCGTGCTGGAAACCGCCGCCAAGGCTGCCGGTTGGGGGCGCAAACTGCCCAAGGGCCGTGGCTTGGGGCTGGCGGTGCATTACAGCTTCGTCACCTATGTGGCGGCGGTGATCGAAGTCGAGGTCAAAGACGACGGCACGCTGATCGTGCACAAGGCTGATATTGCCGTGGATTGCGGGCCGCAGATCAACCCCGAGCGCATTCGCTCGCAGTTCGAAGGCGCTTGTGTGATGGGCCTCGGTAATGCCGTGCTGGGCGAAATCAGCTTCAAGGATGGCAAGGTCCAGCAGGACAATTTCCACATGTACGAAGTGGCGCGCATGTCGCTGGCGCCGAAGGAAGTTGCCGTGCATCTGGTGACGCCACCGGGTGACGTGCCACTGGGCGGTGTCGGCGAACCGGGCGTGCCACCGATTGCTCCGGCCCTGTGTAACGCGATCTTCGCCGCCACCGGCAAGCGCATCCGCAATCTGCCGGTGCGTTACCAGTTGCAGGGCTGGCAGAAGGCAGAGGCGTAATGGACAGCGTCGACCTCAATGTCCTGCGCAGTGTCCTCGAGTGGCGCCGCGCCGGACAGCGGGTGGTGCTGTTCAGCGTGGTGCAGACCTGGGGCACGGCGCCCCGCGCTCCAGGCGCCATGTTGGCGTTGCGCGAGGATGGCGTGGTGATCGGTTCGGTGTCGGGCGGCTGTGTCGAGGATGACTTGATCGCCCGCCTGCACGACGGCCGCATCGCCACCGATGGGCCGCCGGTGCAGTTGATCACTTATGGCGTCACGCGAGAGGAGGCGGCGCGCTTTGGCTTGCCTTGTGGCGGTACGCTGCGCCTGACCGAAGAGCGCGTCGGCGACCCTGGGTGGGTTGCCGAACTATTGGCCCGTTGCGAGGCCCACGAGATTGTCGCTCGCGAATTGAATATCGACACCGGTGAGGTGCTTCTGTCGCCGGCAAGTAAATCCGATGCGCTGGAATTCGATGGCAAAACCCTGCGCGCCATTTACGGCCCGCGCTGGCGTCTGCTGTTGATCGGCGCCGGCCAGTTGTCGCGCTACGTCGCGGACATGGCGCGACTGCTGGATTTCGAAGTGCTGATCTGCGATCCGCGTACCGAGTTTGTCTACGGCTGGGAAGAGCATCACGGTCGCTTCGTCCCGGGCATGCCGGATGACGCGGTGTTGAGCATCCAGACCGATGAGCGCACAGCAATTGTCGCGTTGACTCACGATCCGCGTCTGGATGACATGGCGCTGCTCACGGCGCTTGATTCTCCGGCCTTCTATGTCGGCGCTCTCGGCTCTCGAGTCAACAGCCAGAAGCGCCGGGAAAATCTGGCTCAGCTAGGCTTGTCGGTACAGGCGATCGGTCGGCTGCATGGTCCGATCGGTTTGCACATTGGCAGTCATTCGCCGGCGGAAATTGCCTTGTCCTTGCTGGCAGAGATCGTCGCGATCAAGAACGGTGTCGAGTTGAAGCAGAAGAAAACACTGGAGGGCGCATGAGTCGATCCATTGCAGTGATTGTGCTGGCTGCAGGCGAGGGCAGCCGCTTTCGCCAGGTGGCAGGTGCCGACAAAGACAAGTTGCTGGCGGACTGCACCGGGCGTGATGGCGCGGTGCGTTCGGTGATCGAGCAGGTGTTGGTGAATCTGCCGGCCAGCCTCGACAAGCGCGTAGTGGTCACCACTGAAGCGCGGCCGCAGGCAATGCGCATGGCGCAGGCTTATGGCTGTGACGTGGTCTCGATTGAGTCGACCGGAATGGGTGACAGCATTGCCGCCGGTGTCGCCGCTTGTCCGGACGCCGATGGATGGTTGATTGTGCTGGGGGATATGCCGTTTATCCTGCCGTCGAGTATCGAGCGGGTGGTTGCGGCGATTGCTGACGATGCGGTGAGCGTGCCGGTGCAGGATGGCGAGTTTGGTCATCCGGTGGGATTTGGGCGGTCGTTTGGTTTGGGGTTGCAGGGGTTGAGCGGTGATCGCGGGGCCAGGCCTTTGTTCAAGCAGGGCAGGGTGGTGGAGGTTGCCGTCGATGATCCAGGTGTGCTGTGGGATATCGATGTGCCTGAGGCTTTGGTTTTTGCCTCGTCTTGAGATCTGTGTGAATTCCTTAGAAGCCCTCACCCTAACCCTCTCCCAGAGGGAGAGGGGACTGACCGAGGTGTTCTTTCGAGGTACACCGACCTGAAACTTCGAGTCGAACTCCGGCCTTGAAGCACACGGAGATCGGCTCCCTTTCCCCCTCGCCCCGTGGGGAGAGGGCTGGGGTGAGGGGGTTGGATCTAGAATCCACCACAAAAATTCGATGCATAAAAAAGCCCCGCCAGGCTTTCACCGGGCGGGGCTTTTTAACGGCTTTGGAAATTACACGAGTGGTTTAGGCTCGTGCTCTTTTTCCTCAGCCTCTTGGTGTTGCTCGACCGCGTCCTGAACGGAGCGTGGTGCTTCAGCAATCACCGCTTCGACAACCGCTTCTTCAGCGACCGGGGCAGGCGCTGCCTCGACCACTTCAGCAACAGGAGCAGCAGCGGCGGCCAGTTCGGCTTCCTTCTGCAGACGCTCTTCTTCACGCTTGCGACGACGCACTTCACGCGGGTCGTTTGGCGCGCGGCCGCTTGGTGTCAGGGCGCTGACTGGAGCCGGTGCTTCAACCACTGGAGCTGGCGCTTCGGCAACCACTGGCGCTTCGAACACTGGCGCTGGTTCAGCAACGACCTCTGGCTCGGCAACTTTGGTCTCTTCAACCACAGGAGCTTCAACCGCAGGCGCTTCGAACACTGGCTTTTCAACAACCGGTGCTTCAACCACTGGCGCTGGTGTTTCAGCAACAGCCGGCTCGGCAACCCAGTTGAAAGCGGTCTGCTCTTCGCGAACTTCACGCACGGTTTCGGTCACGGTTTCAGCGACGGTTTCAACAGCCGGCTCGGCAACCACAACTGGTGCAGGCTCAACCTGAGGCAGCGTTTCCTGAACCGGAGCCACTTCGACTTCCGGAGCAGCAACTACTTCAACTGGCGTTGTCGCTTCAACAACCGGCGCTTCCACTGCCGCAGTTTCCTGCACAGCAGCGGTGGCGCGTTCAGCTTGCTCGTGGGCTTGAGCTTCGGCCGGAGCGCTGATCACGCTGCTGGCAACAGCGGCGGTGACAGCCAGGCCAGCAGCCAGATCGGCGGTGCTTGGCTCTTCAGCGTTTTCGCCGGCTTCGGATTCTTCCGAACCTTCGATCACGTTGCCGTTGGCATCACGCTGACGCTCACGACGGTTGCTGCGACGACGCTGACCGCGCGAACGACGACGTGGACGATCGCCTTCGGCGTTCTCCGAACCGTCTTCCGGCAGTTGCTCTTCGTTGCTGTTCACTTCTTCTTCAGCGACGGCAGCAGCGGCCTGTTCGGCGCGCGGTTGACGCTCTTCACGCGGCGGACGCGGTGCGCGCTCTTCACGTGGCTGACGGGCCGGACGCTCTTCAGCGGTAACGGCTGCGGTGTCTGCAGTCACTGGAGCGGCGTCCAGTGGCTCGCGCAGTTCACGTACACGCTCTTCACGCTCGCCACGTGGCTTGCGATCTTCACGCGGAGCACGCGGTGCACGTTCTTCACGCGGTGCACGTGGCGCGCGTTCTTCACGAGCGGCCGGTGCAGCTTCGGTACGGGCTTCACGAGGCTCGCGGACTTCACGGGCTTCGCGTGGCGCGCGCTCTTCGCGCGGCTCGCGCGGCGCACGTTCTTCACGTGGCGCACGTTCTTCGCGCGGCTTGCGTTCTTCATCGCGGCGACCGTTACGGTTGCGGCTCTGCTGACGACCGTTGCGACGCTCTTCGTTACGGGCCGGACGTTCGGTGGCTGGTTTTTCAACCACAACCGGAGCGGCTGGCTCTTCTTTGGTGGCGAACAGGCTGACCAGCGATTTCACCAGGCCTTTGAACAGGCTTGGCTCTGGCGCGACAACTGGAGCCGGTGCCGGAGCGGCAGGTGCGGCGACTTCGGTCGGAACCGGAGCGTTGGCACGGGCCGGAGCAGTCTTGACCGCGGCTTCTTGGCGAACCAGGGTGCGGGTCGCAGCGGCTGGCTGGACTTCTTCGACTTCGGCAGCGGCAGCAGCGATTTCGTAGCTGGACTGGTTGGTCGCGGCTTCCGGGCTGTCGTCACGCAGGCGCTGAACTTCGAAATGCGGGGTTTCGAGGTGGTCGTTCGGCAGAATGATGATGCGGGCACGGGTGCGCAGTTCGATCTTGGTGATCGAGTTGCGTTTTTCGTTGAGCAGGAACGCGGCGACCGGGATCGGCACCTGAGCGCGCACTTCGGCAGTGCGGTCTTTCAGGGCTTCTTCTTCGATCAGGCGCAGGATCGCCAGCGACAGCGATTCAACATCACGAATGATGCCGGTGCCGTTGCAACGCGGGCAGACGATGCCGCTGCTTTCGCCCAGGGATGGACGCAGGCGCTGACGGGACATTTCCAGCAGGCCGAAGCGCGAGATGCGGCCGATCTGCACGCGGGCGCGGTCGGCTTCCAGGCATTCGCGGACTTTCTCTTCCACGGCGCGCTGGTTCTTGGCAGGGGTCATGTCGATGAAGTCGATGACGATCAGGCCGCCGATGTCGCGCAGGCGCAACTGACGGGCGATTTCTTCGGCGGCTTCAAGGTTGGTTTGCAGAGCGGTTTCTTCGATGTCGCTGCCTTTCGTGGCGCGCGCCGAGTTGATGTCGATGGACACCAGGGCTTCGGTCGGATCGATAACGATGGAGCCGCCGGAAGGCAGTTCAACGACGCGCTGGAAAGCGGTCTCGATCTGGCTTTCGATCTGGAAACGGTTGAACAGCGGCACGCTGTCTTCGTACAGCTTGATCTTGCTGGCGTACTGCGGCATCACCTGGCGGATGAAGGTCAGGGCTTCGTCCTGGGCTTCAACGCTGTCGATCAGCACTTCGCCGATGTCCTGGCGCAGGTAATCGCGGATGGCGCGGATGATCACGTTGCTTTCCTGATAGATCAGGAACGGCGCGGAGCGATCCAGCGAGGCTTCTTTGATGGCGGTCCACAGTTGCAGCAGGTAATCGAGGTCCCATTGCATTTCTTCGCTGCTGCGGCCAAGGCCGGCAGTGCGCACGATCAGACCCATGTCGGCCGGTGCAACCAGGCCGTTCAGCGCTTCACGCAGTTCGTTGCGCTCTTCGCCTTCGATGCGACGGGAGATACCGCCGGCACGCGGGTTGTTCGGCATCAGCACGAGGTAACGACCGGCCAGGCTGATGAAGGTGGTCAGGGCTGCGCCCTTGTTGCCACGTTCTTCTTTTTCGACCTGAACGATGACTTCCTGGCCTTCGCTCAGGACGTCCTTGATGTTGACGCGGCCTTCAGGGGCTTTCTTGAAGTATTCGCGGGAGATTTCTTTGAGGGGCAGGAAGCCGTGGCGCTCGGAGCCGAAATCGACAAAGGCAGCCTCAAGGCTTGGTTCGATGCGAGTGATGCGGCCTTTATAGATGTTGGCCTTCTTCTGCTCGCGTGCACCGGATTCGATGTCCAGGTCGTAGAGGCGTTGGCCATCTACCAGTGCAACACGCAACTCTTCGGGTTGAGTTGCGTTAATCAGCATTCTTTTCATGTAGTACCGTCGGTTTCCGGGCTGCCGGAAACGGCGTTCGGCACACACGACTTCTCACGGTCGGTGTCAGGTGCGTCGGGAGTGGTTGGCCATTCCCGTGTCCAGCGATATGCGGCCAATTGGGCCGATACAGCGACGTACGCGTCCTGCTTGCTGTGGCTACTTAAGCACTCAGTCAGGAGGAGGAATCAACCGGCGGCTGTGGACGAGATGAAGCGTCTTGATAAAGCCTATTGCTACACAGTCCAGCGGTTGTGCATCTCCACCCTACACGTATCCCTGATAATTCGGGTGCTGCCGCGCGCAGAATCCGCAGCGGGTTGGCATTTACCGTGAGCTCCGAAAGGGGAGGTCACGCATCATGGCTAATTCAGGCGTTGTTTCCGAAACATTCGCTCGGGGTCATCTGCAGCTGACTGCACTTTGTGAACTGGCCTTGAATGTGTGCCTGCCAGGCGAGTTAAAACTCTGCTCGGCGGTGTAATTCAGGCCTCATGTCACCTGCGCTCGTTACAACTGAAAACTCCACCGTTACGTAGCGAAAGCCCCGTAGGACGGCCTCGCGTCCTGGTGAATTGCGTTGGTCAGGGCCGGTTTTTGACCGTGGTTCCTCTGTCCAGGCCGCTTTTGGCGGCGTTCGCGACTATAGCAGCAATGATTAAGTGCTTCAATTCCATAAAAATTGTTATCATCCGCGGCATGACAACTACTGCCCCTTCGACTCCAGGCGTTCAATTGCTTGAAGTCTCGCCGGAGTATGCCGGCCAACGAATCGACAATTTCCTCCTCGCCCGGCTCAAAGGCGTGCCCAAGACCTTGATTTACCGCATTTTGCGTAAAGGCGAAGTGCGCGTGAACAAAGGTCGGATCAAGCCAGAATACAAGCTGCAGGCCGGTGATATCGTGCGCGTGCCGCCCGTTCGCGTGCCTGAGCGCGACGAGCCGGTGCCATTGGCCCAGGGTTTATTGCAGCGTCTGGAAGCCTCGATTGTCTTCGAAGACAAAGCCCTGATCGTGATTAACAAGCCCGCCGGCATTGCGGTTCACGGCGGCAGCGGCTTGAATTTCGGTGTGATCGAAGCCTTTCGTCAGTTGCGTCCCGATGCCAAGGAGCTGGAGCTGGTGCACCGTCTCGACCGTGACACCTCCGGCCTGCTGATGATCGCCAAAAAACGCAGCATGTTGCGCCACTTGCACGAGCAACTGCGTGGCGACGGCGTCGACAAGCGCTACATGGCGCTGGTGCGCGGTAACTGGGCGACCTCGATCAAGAAAGTCAGCGCGCCATTGCTCAAGAGCAATCTGCGTTCCGGCGAGCGCATGGTCGAAGTCAATGACGAGGGCAAAGAAGCCCTGACGCTGTTCAAAGTGCTGCGCCGTTTCGGTGATTTCGCCACCATGGTCGAGGCTAAGCCGGTTACCGGTCGCACCCACCAGATTCGCGTGCACACCTTGCATGCTGGCCATTGCATTGCTGGCGACAGCAAATATGGCGACGAGGATTTCACCAAGGAAATCCGCGATCTGGGCGGCAAGCGCCTGTTCCTGCACGCTTACATGCTGACCGTGCCGCTGCCCGATGGCGGCAAGCTGACCCTTCAGGCGCCGGTCGACGAAATGTGGGCCAAGACCGTGGAGCGATTGAGTGCGCCCATCTGATTACAAGCTGCTGATTTTCGATTGGGACGGCACCCTGGCCGACTCCATCCATCGGATCGTAGAGGCGATGCACTCGGCGTCCGGGCGCTCCGGTTTCGAGTTGCGCGATGACTTTGCCGTCAAGGGCATCATCGGTCTGGGTTTGCCCGAGGCGATTCGCACGCTGTATCCCGAGATCAGCGATGCCGAAATGACCTTGTTTCGCGAGTATTACGCCGATCACTACATCGCCGCGGAAGCCGTGCCTTCGCCGTTGTTCGAAGGCGTAGTCGAGTCGATGGCATCGTTTCGTGAGCAGGGTTATCACCTGGCTGTTGCGACGGGCAAGAATCGTCGCGGGCTGGATCGGGTGCTCAAGGCCAATGGCTGGGAAGATTATTTCGATATCACCCGTGCTGCCGATGAAACTGCGAGCAAGCCGCATCCTCTGATGCTGGAGCAGATCCTTGCTCACTGCGGTGTGCGTGCGGAGCAGGCGCTGATGGTCGGCGATTCGTCCTTCGATCTGCTGATGGCGCGTAACGCAGGGATGGACTCGGTGGCGGTCAGTTATGGCGCGCAATCGATCGAATCGCTGCAGCAGTTCGAGCCGCGCCTGTCGATCGACCGTTTTTCCGAATTGCATGCCTGGCTGGAGAAGCAGGCTTAATACGTTTTTGCTGGGGTGGATGGCATGACCGACGAATGGAAAGCACCGGCCAAGGCAAGTGCCGACGACGGTGACCAGAAGAGCTGGAAGCTATTGGAGAAAACGCTGCTCGCCGGCGTGCAGGAACAGCGTCGCTCGCGCCGTTGGGGGATTTTCTTCAAGCTGCTGACCTTTGTTTATCTGTTTGTGGCGCTGATTTTGTTCACGCCGCTGATGGACATGGAAAAAAGCGCCACGCGCGGGCCTAACTACACCGCGTTGATCGACGTCACCGGCATGATCGCCGACAAAGAACCGGCCAGCGCCGACAACATCGTCGGCAGTCTGCGGGCGGCGTTCGAGGACAAGAAGGTCAAAGGTGTCATCCTGCGAATCAATAGTCCTGGCGGCAGTCCGGTGCAGTCGGGTTATGTGTATGACGAGATCAAGCGTCTGCGCGGTCTGCATCCGGAGATCAAAGTGTATGCGGTGATTTCCGATCTGGGCGCGTCCGGCGCTTATTACATCGCCAGTGCGGCGGATCAGATTTACGCCGACAAGGCGAGTCTGGTCGGTTCGATTGGTGTGACGGCGGCCGGTTACGGCTTTGTCGGCACCATGGAGAAGCTGGGTGTCGAGCGTCGTACGTACACCTCGGGTGAGCACAAGTCCTTCCTCGATCCGTTCCAGCCGCAGAAGCCTGAAGAAACGGCGTTCTGGCAGAGCGTGCTCGACACGACGCACAAACAGTTCATCAATAGCGTCAAGCAGGGGCGTGGCGACCGTCTGAAAGACAAGGATCATCCAGAGCTGTTCTCTGGGCTGGTCTGGTCAGGCGAGCAGGCGCTGCCGCTGGGCTTGATTGATGGTCTGGGTAATGCCAGTTCGGTGGCGCGGGACGTGATCGGCGAGAAAGAATTGGTGGACTTCACTGTGCAGGAGTCGCCGTTTGATCGTTTCTCGAAGAAGCTCGGTGCCAGTGTGGCTGAGCAGTTGGCGATGTGGATGGGATTCCACGGGCCTTCGTTGCGTTAAGAAGTTGCAGTAGAAAAAAACCGGCCTTGATGGCCGGTTTTTTGTGGGTCAGGGAATCTGCACGCCTTCAACCAGCAGCATGTCGATCAGGCGAATCAGCGGCAGGCCTATCAGACTGGTGGCGTCAGGGCCTTCGGTGGATTGAAACAGGCTCACACCCAGTCCTTCAGCCTTGAAGCTGCCTGCGCAGTCATATGGTTGCTCGATGCGCAGGTAACGCTCGATGCGCGCCTGATCGAGCTGGCGCATGTGTACGGTGAACGGCACGCAGTCAACCTGGCATTGGCCTGTCTGGCTGTTGAGCAGTGCCAGGCCAGTCAGAAAGGTTACGCTGGCGCCGCTCGCGGCCATCAATTGTTCGCGAGCCTTCTCGAAGGTGTGCGGCTTACCGATAATCTGCTCGCCGAGCACGGCAACCTGGTCCGAGCCGATAATCAGATGAGCGGGGTGGCTGTCAGCCAGTGCCCGGGCTTTTTGTTCGGCGAGGCGTTTGACCAGTTCGCTGGCTGACTCGCCCGGGCGATGACTTTCATCGATATCCGGCGAGCTGCAGACGAACGGCAGGTGCAGGCGGGTGAGCAATTCGCGGCGATAGGTCGAGCTTGAAGCGAGTAATAAAGGCAGCATTCGCGTCTCCTGAGGCAGATGTGAATTCTAGCGGAGGCACGCAAGTGACGGACAGGGCACAATTTCCTTTGACATGGGTGGGTGCATCCCTATAATGCTGCGCCTATGTTGAATGACCCGATTCCACCTCACGTTGACCCGCGCAAATTGGCTGACCGTGGCACCACCCTTCAAGGTGAACTGCTGCTGGCCGATTTGAAGAGACTCTGCGACCCGCTTTCCGACGATGTCGGTACGGTGCAGGCGAAATTCGTTTTTGAACGAGATGAACGTAAATCTGTGGTGATCCACAGCTTTATCGACACCGAGGTCAAAATGGTTTGCCAGCGTTGTCTTGAGCTGGTCACCCTGCCGATCCACAGCGAATGCAGTTACGCTGTAGTGAAGGAGGGTGCGAATACCCAGTCGTTACCGAAAGGTTATGACGTGCTGGAACTGGGCGAAGATCCATTGGATCTGCAGTCACTGGTCGAGGAGGAGCTTCTGCTTGCCTTGCCTATTGTGCCTGCTCATCATCCGGAAGAATGCCAGCAGCCGGCGGGAGCAGATGAGCCCGAACCGAGCGAGGACGAGGTAACGCGGTCCAACCCGTTCAGTGTATTGGCGCAGTTAAAGCGTGACCCAAACGTTTAGGAGTTAATCAATTATGGCTGTTCAGCAGAACAAAAAATCCCGCTCTGCCCGTGACATGCGCCGTTCGCACGACGCTCTCGAGGCTAGCACCCTGTCTGTAGAAAAAACCACTGGTGAAGTTCACCTGCGTCACCACGTATCGCCAGAAGGCGTATACCGTGGCCGTAAAGTGATCGACAAGGGCGCTGACGAGTAATCACTTGTCCGCTCAAGTCATCGCGATTGACGCAATGGGCGGGGACTTCGGTCCCCGCAGCATTGTTCAGGCCAGCCTTGCTTGCCTGTCTGCTACGCCCTCGCTGCACCTGGCCCTCGTCGGTCAACCCTCCCTTCTTGAAGAATTGATCAACGGCCAATCGGCTGCCGATCGCGCGCGCCTGACAATTGTTGCGGCCAGCGAAGTCATCACCATGGACGAAAAACCGACCCAGGCCTTGCGTGGCAAGCCGGACTCGTCGATGCGTGTCGCCCTGGAACTGGTGCGTGACGGCAAGGCTCAAGCCTGTGTCAGTGCCGGCAATACCGGTGCGTTGATGGCACTCTCGCGATTCGTGCTGAAGACGTTGCCGGGCATCGATCGCCCGGCAATGGTGGCGGCGATTCCTACGCAGAACGGCTATTGTCAGTTGCTGGATCTGGGCGCCAATGTCGATTGCAGCGCCGAGCATCTGCTGCAGTTTGCGGTGATGGGTTCGGTGGCGGCGCAGACGCTGGGCATCCATCGTCCGCGCGTCGCACTGCTCAACATCGGCACCGAAGACATCAAAGGCAATCAGCAGGTCAAACTGGCCGCAACGTTGTTGCAGGCTGCCCGTGGCATCAACTACATCGGCTTTATCGAAGGCGACGGTTTGTACCGCGGCGAGGCCGATGTCGTGGTGTGTGACGGTTTCGTCGGCAACATCCTGCTCAAGTCCAGCGAAGGTCTGGCAACGATGATTGCGGCACGCATCGAGGCGCTGTTCAAAAAGAATCTGGCCTCCCGCGCAGTGGGGGCGTTGGCGTTGCCGCTGATGAAGCGCTTGCAGGCCGATCTGGCGCCGGCGCGACATAACGGCGCAAGCTTTCTCGGTTTGCAGGGCATCGTCGTGAAAAGTCACGGTTCGGCCGGGGTTCAGGGCTTTCAGAGTGCGATTCAGCGCGCGCTGATCGAGATTCAGGAGAACTTGCCCGAACGCCTCCACGGTCGTCTGGAGGATTTGTTGTCTTAGGCGTTTTCGTCGGACAATGCTTAAATGTGACCGCCCGGTTCAAAGGGTCATCCAACTGTCAGTTTCTTGCGTCCCCCAGTGGGGCGTCATTTTCCGACGACAAGATCATTAGGGGCTTGTTACATGTCTGCTTCCCTCGCATTCGTCTTTCCAGGACAAGGTTCGCAGTCCCTCGGCATGCTGGCCGAGCTGGGCGCGGAATATCCGTTGATCCTCGAAACTTTCAAAGAAGCCTCTGAGGCTCTGGGTTATGACCTGTGGGCACTGACCCAGCAGGGCCCGGAAGAGCAGCTCAATCAAACCGATAAAACCCAACCGGCCATTCTGACCGCTTCGATCGCCCTGTGGCGTCTGTGGCTGGCTGAAGGTGGCGCGCGTCCGGCCTTTGTTGCCGGTCACAGCCTGGGCGAATACAGCGCGCTGGTTGCTGCTGGCAGCCTGACACTGGCTGATGCGGTCAAGCTCGTTGAGCGTCGCGGTCAGTTGATGCAGGAAGCCGTTCCGGCCGGGCAGGGCGGCATGGCTGCCATCCTCGGTCTGGAAGATGCCGACGTGCTGGCAGCCTGCGCTGAAGCTGCGCAAGGTGAAGTGGTCAGCGCTGTTAACTTCAACTCGCCGGGCCAAGTAGTTATTGCCGGTGCCAAGGCTGCTGTCGAGCGCGCCATCGAAGGTTGCAAGGCGCGTGGTGCCAAGCGCGCCATGCCGCTGCCGGTGAGTGTGCCGTCGCACTGCGAGCTGATGCGTCCGGCGGCCGAGCGTTTTGCCGAATCCATCGCCGCCATTGACTGGCAGGCGCCGCAGATCCCGGTCGTACAGAACGTCAGCGCGCAAGTGCCAACTGATCTGGAAACCCTCAAGCGTGATCTGCTCGAACAACTCTACAAGCCCGTGCGCTGGGTCGAGTCGGTACAGACTCTGGCTGCCAAGGGCGCGACCAATCTGGTCGAATGCGGCCCGGGCAAAGTACTGGCCGGTCTGAACAAGCGTTGCGCCGAAGGCGTGACGACTTCCAACCTCAATACCCCAGACGCTTTCGCTGCCGCTCGCGCAGCGCAAGCCTGAATCAGGAGAAACTTGCATGAGTCTGCAAGGTAAAGTTGCACTGGTCACCGGTGCAAGCCGCGGTATCGGCCAGGCTATCGCGCTGGAACTGGGTCGTCAGGGCGCCATCGTCATTGGCACCGCGACTTCCGCTTCAGGTGCTGAGCGCATTGCCGCGACCCTGAAGGAAAATGGTATTCAGGGCACAGGTTTCGAACTCAACGTCACTAGCGACGAGTCGGTCAGCGCGGTGCTGGCAAGCATTCAGGAGCAGTTTGGTGCGCCAGTGGCGATCCTGGTCAATAATGCCGGCATCACCCGCGATAACCTGATGATGCGCATGAAAGACGACGAGTGGTACGACGTGATCGATACCAACCTGAACAGTCTGTTCCGCCTGTCCAAGGGCGTTCTGCGCGGCATGACCAAGGCGCGTTGGGGTCGAATTATCAGTATTGGCTCGGTGGTGGGTGCCATGGGCAACGCTGGCCAAGTAAACTATGCAGCCGCCAAGGCCGGTCTGGAAGGTTTCAGCCGTGCAATGGCGCGTGAAGTCGGTTCGCGTTCGATTACGGTGAACTCGGTAACCCCAGGGTTTATCGACACCGACATGACGCGCGAACTGCCTGAAGCACAGCGTGAAGCCTTGCAGACGCAGATTCCGCTGGGTCGTCTGGGACAAGCTCAAGAGATCGCGTCCGTGGTCGCTTTTCTTGCATCCGACGGTGCGGCATACGTCACTGGGGCTACAATCCCGGTGAACGGTGGGATGTACATGTAAGTAAAATGTGACGGATTGCTTCAAAAAAATGTCATACGAGCTGTCTAAAATCCGTTATAAAGCTGCAATCTATTTATAGGCAGAGGGTCGCAGGGTTTGAGGAGTGAAGCTTTCAGTTGAAAAACTGAAAAGTCTTTCTATACACTTACCCACTGGCCAGCTGCCTGAATTTGTCCATTAGGAGTGAAAACAAGGTATGAGCACCATCGAAGAGCGCGTCAAGAAAATCGTTGCCGAGCAACTGGGTGTTAAAGAAGAAGAAGTGGTCAACACCGCTTCCTTCGTAGAAGACCTGGGTGCCGACTCCCTTGACACCGTTGAGCTGGTGATGGCTCTGGAAGAGGAATTCGAGACCGAAATCCCTGACGAAGAAGCTGAGAAGATCACTACTGTACAAGCTGCAATCGACTACGTTACTAGCCACCAGGCGTAATAGTTTGTAATCGTTGTTTGCTGTCATGGAAAAACCGCACTGCCATCATGGCGTGCGGTTTTTTCTTTAGGCCTGATGCAAAGTCGTCGTCATTTGAAAAAGGAGAGTGCTGTGTCGCGTAGACGCGTCGTAGTCACCGGTATGGGTATGTTGTCGCCACTGGGCACGGATGTGCCGAGCAGTTGGCAGGGCATTCTGGCTGGCCGCAGTGGCATTGGTCTGATCGAACACACCGACCTTTCTGCCTATTCCACCCGCTTTGGCGGCTCGGTAAAGGGCTTCAATGTCGAGGAATACCTGTCGGTCAAGGAAGCGCGCAAGCTCGACCTGTTCATTCAGTACGGCCTCGCTGCCGGCTTTCAAGCCGTACGCAATGCCGGTCTGGAAGTCACCGACGCCAACCGTGAACGCATTGGCGTGGCCATGGGTTCGGGTATCGGCGGTCTGACCAACATCGAAGAAACCAGTCGTACCCTGCATGAGACGGGCCCGCGTCGAATCTCGCCATTCTTCGTGCCAGGCTCGATCATCAATATGATTTCCGGTTTTCTGTCCATCCACCTGGGTGCACAGGGACCTAACTACGCTATCGCCACCGCATGTACCACCGGTACGCACTGCATTGGCATGGCGGCGCGCAACATCATGTACGACGAAGCCGACGTGATGATTGCCGGCGGTGCCGAAATGGCCGCGTGCGGCCTGGGCATGGGCGGCTTTGGCGCGTCCCGTGCGTTGTCGACGCGCAACGATGAGCCTACTCGCGCCAGCCGTCCGTGGGACAAGGGCCGTGATGGTTTCGTGCTGTCCGACGGTGCCGGTGCACTGGTTCTTGAAGAACTGGAGCACGCCAAGGCGCGTGGCGCGACCATCTACGCCGAGCTGATCGGCTTCGGCACCAGCGGCGATGCGTTCCACATGACCTCGCCCCCGGCCGACGGCGCCGGTGCAGCACGCTGCATCACCAACGCGTTGCGCGATGCGAAGATCAACGCCGATCAAGTGCAATACATCAACGCCCACGGCACCTCGACTCCGGCTGGCGACCTCGCCGAAGCCAATGCGATCAAAACCGTGTTCGGTGATCACGCCTACAAACTGGCGGTCAGCTCAACCAAGTCGATGACCGGTCACCTGCTAGGTGCGGCGGGCGCGGTCGAAGCTATCTTCAGCGTGCTGGCGATCAACAGCCAGGTAGCGCCGCCGACCATCAACCTCGATGAGCCGGACGAAGGCTGCGATCTCGATTTCGTGCCGCACACTGCGCGCAACATGGACATCGATGTCGTGCTGTCCAACTCCTTCGGTTTTGGTGGCACCAACGGCACCCTGGCATTCCGCCGGTTTGCAGGCTGATGGACTGCTGGGTCGACGGTCAACCGGCTGACAGTCTGTCGCTGAAAGATCGCGGCCTGGCATACGGCGATGGTTTGTTCGAGACGATCGCCGTACGTAGCGGCCAGCCGATCCTGCTGGATCGGCACCTGGCGCGTCTGGCCGATGGCTGTGCGCGTCTGGCCATCGCGGCCGATATCGAGCTGATCCGCGATGAGTTGCTGAGCTATGCGGCAGCGATGGGCGATGGCGTGCTCAAGCTCATCCTCACCCGTGGCGACGGCTTGCGCGGTTATGCGCCAGATCCCGCAGCGCCGGGCCGGCGCATTCTGCAGGGCAATCCTGCGGCGGCTTATCCTGCTGTGCATGCTGAACAAGGCGTTCGCCTGTTTCCATGCAACACGCGACTGTCCAAACAGCCGCTTCTCGCTGGACTCAAACATCTCAATCGATTGGAGCAGGTTCTCGCCCGTGCCGAATGGCAGGACAGCGAGCACGCCGAAGGCTTGATGCTCGATCAGGTCGGCCGCGTCATTGAAGGGGTGTTCAGCAATCTGTTCATCGTGCGCGATGGTGCGCTGATAACGCCGGACCTCAAACGTTGCGGCGTTGCCGGTGTGATGCGCGCCGAAATATTGTTTCAGGCCGAGTCACTGGCTATTCCCACGCAGATCGCCGACATCAGCCTCGAACAGCTGCAATGGGCTGATGAAGTGTTTGTCTGCAACAGCGTGTATGGCGTCTGGCCGGTACGCGCTTGTGCTGCACTGAGCTGGCCGGTTGGTCCGCTCACCCGTAAACTGCAAACCATTGCCCGCGCCCTACTGGATGCCTGATTTGTGAGACGTAAACTTTTGCTGCTGCTGGAAACCGGACTGGTTCTGGCAGGGCTGCTGATGGGCGCCAGCGCCTGGAAGATTCATTCCGCGCTGGAACAGCCCCTGAACATCACGCAGGAAGAGCTGCTGGATGTGCCGAAAGGATCAACACCGACCCGTACTTTCCTTTCACTCGAAACCGATGGTGTCATCAAGGACGCGTTCTGGTTGCGGGTTTACTGGCGTTTCAATCTCGCCGGCACACCGATCCACAGCGGTGAATACCGCATGCAGCCGGGAATGACCGTCAATGGTCTGATTGATTCGTGGAAGCGTGGCGAAGTGGTGCAGTACAGCCTGACGCTGGTCGAGGGCTGGAATTTCCATCAGGTGCGTGCGGCGTTGGCCAAGGATGACAAGGTCGAGCAGACCCTGAACGGTTTGAGCGACAGCGACGTGATGGCGAAAATTGGCCATAAAGGACTGTTTCCGGAAGGACGGTTTTTCCCCGATACCTACCGCTTCGTGCGCGGCATGTCCGATGCCGAACTGCTGAAAAAGGCCTTTGATCGTCTCGACGAAGTATTGGCCAAAGAGTGGCAGAGTCGCGCTGCCGATGTGCCTTATACCGAACCGTATCAAGCGCTGATCATGGCTTCGCTGGTCGAGAAGGAAACCGGTGTGCCGCAAGAGCGTGGGCAGATTGCCGGTGTCTTCGTGCGCCGCATGGCCTTGGGCATGCAACTGCAGACCGATCCGACGGTGATTTACGGTTTGGGCGATCGTTACAACGGCAAACTGACTCGCGCGCATTTGAAAGAACCGACGCCGTACAACACCTATGTGATTCCCGGGCTGCCACCGACACCGATTGCGATGGTCGGGCGTGAAGCGATTCATGCGGCGTTGAACCCGGTGGAAGGCACCAGCCTGTACTTCGTCGCGCGTGGCGATGGTAGCCATGTCTTCTCTGATGATCTCGATGCGCATAACAATGCGGTGCGTGAGTACCAGCTCAAGCGCCGTGCGGATTACCGTTCCAGCCCTGCGCCGGCGGTAGCGCCTGAAGCGGCTCCGGCTGCGGAACAAGCGATTCCAGGCGCATCACCGGATACTGTGCCGGAAGCGTTGCCGCAGGTTGCACCGCAGCAGCCGGCACCGAACCCGGCACCGGAAGCCGCCGCCCCACAAAACACGCAATGACTTTGATTAAGGACTGCCTGTGACTGGCTTGTTTATTACCCTGGAAGGCCCGGAAGGCGCCGGCAAAAGCACCAACCGCGAATACCTCGCCGAGCGCCTGCGCGCCGCCGGTATCGAGGTGGTGCTGACTCGCGAGCCGGGTGGTACGCCATTGGCCGAACGGATTCGCGATGTGCTGCTGGCGCCCGCCGACGAGGTCATGAACCCGGACGCCGAGCTGTTACTCGTATTCGCCGCGCGTGCTCAGCATTTGGCTGAAGTGATCCGTCCGGCGCTGGCCCGTGGCGCGGTGGTGCTGTGTGATCGATTCACCGATTCCACTTATGCCTATCAGGGCGGCGGTCGCGGTTTGTCGCTGGAGCGTATTGCCACCCTGGAAACGTTCGTGCAGGGCGATCTGCGCCCGGACCTGACGCTGATCTTCGATCTGCCTGTGGAAATCGGCCTGGCCCGCGCCAGTGCCCGTGGTCGTCTGGACCGTTTTGAGCTGGAAGGTCGGGCATTTTTCGAGGCCGTGCGCAGTGCCTTCCTCAAACGCGCCGAAGCCGACCCTGCGCGCTATGTGCGTATTGACGCCGGTCAACCGTTGGCCAAGGTTCAACAATCGCTGGATACCTTGATTCCGAACCTGCTGGAGCTGGCTCGTGGCTGAGGCCTATCCATGGCAAGACAGCCTCTGGCAGCAACTGGCCGGGCGTAAGCAACACGCTCACGCCTATCTGCTGCATGGCCCGGCCGGGATCGGCAAGCGCGCACTGGCCGAGCGTTTGATGGCCAGTCTGTTGTGCCAGCGGCCGACGCCGGAAGCTTGTGGCGAGTGCAAATCCTGCCTGCTGCTCAAGGCTGGCAGCCACCCCGATAATTACATTCTCGAACCGGAAGAAGCCGACAAGGCAATCAAGGTCGATCAGGTGCGCGACCTCGTCAGTTTCGTGGTGCAGACCGCGCAGATGGGCGGACGCAAAGTGGTGCTGATCGAGCCGGTCGAGTCGATGAATATCAACGCTGCCAACGCCTTGCTCAAGAGTCTTGAAGAACCCTCCGGCGATACGATTTTGCTGTTGGTCAGCCATCAGACCAGTCGTTTGTTGCCGACGATCAAGAGCCGTTGCGTGCAGCAGGCCTGTCCGCTGCCGGGCGAGGCAATGAGCCTGCAATGGCTGGCGCAAGCGTTGCCCGATTGCTCCGAAGACGAACGTGTCGAATTGCTGACGCTGGTCGCCGGTTCACCGTTGATGGCGGTCAGTCTGCAGTCTCAGGGCGTGCGCGAGCAGCGTGCGCAAGTGGTCGAAGGCGTGAAGAAGTTGCTCAAGCAGCAGCAATCGCCGACGCAGTTGGCCGAAGAATGGAAAAGCATTCCCATGCTGCGGCTGTTTGACTGGTTCTGCGATTGGTCGAGCCTGATCCTGCGTTATCAATTGACTCAGGATGAAGCAGGTCTCGGCCTGACCGACATGCGTAAAGTCGTGCAGTACCTGGCGCAGAAAAGTGCGCAAGGCAAAGTCCTCGAGATTCAGGACTGGATTCTCGCCCAGCGGCAGAAGGTCATGAGCAAGGCCAACCTCAATCCGGCCCTGCTGCTGGAAGCATTGTTGGTGCAATGGGCGGGATTGCCTGGTCAAAGATAACAATGTGTACCTAGACTCTGAGCATCAGCAGTGGAGGTCAACATGAATGAATCCGTCAGCCCTGGCCCGCGCAACGGCATTTTGTCCCTGACCATCAAGGACAAGTCGGTGCTCTACGCCGCCTACATGCCGTTCATCAAGAACGGTGGCTTGTTCATCCCGACCAACAAGAGTTACCGGTTGGGCGATGAGGTGTTCATGCTGCTCAACCTGATGGACGAGGCCGAAAAGATCCCGGTAGCTGGAAAGGTTGCCTGGATCACCCCGAAAGGGGCGCAAGGCAATCGCGCTGCCGGTGTCGGCGTCCAGTTCAACGAGGGCGACAACACGGCGCGCAGTCGCATCGAAACCCATCTGGCCGGAGCGCTTAAATCCGACCGTCCCACTCATACGATGTAAGTAGCCGTCTTTTTTATGCTCGTAGATTCCCATTGTCACCTTGATCGCCTCGACCTCGCCGCCCACGACGGCTCGCTGGATGCTGCACTCGATGCGGCCCGTGAGCGCGGAGTAGGGCACTTCCTGTGTATCGGCGTGAGTGCCGACAACGCCGCCGACGTCAAAGCTCTGGCTGAACGTTATGACGATGTCGATTGTTCGGTCGGCGTGCATCCGCTCGATGTGCAACCCGGCGCGGCGCCTGCGCTGGACTGGCTGTTGCACGAACTCAACCACCCGAAAGTGGTGGCGATCGGTGAAACCGGTCTCGACTATCACTACGAGCCTGAAGCTGCCGAATTGCAGCAGGAATCGTTCCGCTTGCACCTGCAGGCGGCGCAGCAGACCGGCAAACCGGTGATCATCCACACCCGTGGCGCCCGTGCCGATACCCTTGAGCTGCTGCGCGAAGCAGCGTTGCCACACGCCGGTGTGCTGCATTGTTTCACCGAAGACTGGGACATGGCCAAAGCGGCGCTGGACATGGGTTATTACATTTCCCTGTCGGGCATCGTCACCTTTCGTAATGCCGATGCTCTGCGTGATGTGGCGAGCAAAGTCCCGGCGGATCGCCTGCTGGTGGAAACCGATTCACCGTATCTGGCACCGATCCCTTATCGCGGCAAGCCCAACCTGCCGCAGTATGTGCGCGAAGTGGCGGAATTCCTGGCGATGCTGCGCGGTGAGAACTACGAACGTTTTGCCGAACAGACCACCGAGAACTTCAAGCGGCTGTTCCCGCTGGCGAGTGTTAAATCTGCCCTGTAGCCGTTTGCCAAATCGCAGGTAAAAAAAACCCGGGTTCTGGGGGGTGAATCCGGGTTAAGACCATTAGGAGTAAAACAAAGGCACGCGGTCCCTTGGTACCTTTATCGGCGCGACACTTGGGGGAGATGTCGCCCGACAGTTCAAGTATTGATCAGTCTGGCGTGCAGTCCAGTTAGCCGGTCGGGGTTTTTAAACAAATTTGGAATACGTTTGCTTCAGTTGAGTTCTCATTGCGCCCAAAACGTTCTCAAAACGAACATGAAACACAGATATGGTCGGATGATCCGTGCAATTTTGCGCAAGTTAGGCATAATACGCGGCTTCGAATTTTGACCCTTCAGACCTTTTCTTATGCACAAAGAACCTCGTAAGGTCCGTGAGTTTCGTCGCCGCGAGCAAGAAATTCTCGATACCGCGCTCAAGCTGTTCCTCGACCAAGGTGAAGACAGTGTCACCGTCGAGATGATTGCTGATGCCGTGGGTATCGGCAAAGGCACGATCTACAAACACTTCAAATCCAAGGCCGAGATCTATCTGCGCCTGATGCTCGATTACGAGCGCGATTTGAACGAGCTGCTGCATTCGGCCGATGTCGACAAGGACAAGGAAGCGCTGTCTCGCGCCTACTTCGAATTCCGCATGCGCGACCCGCAGCGTTATCGCCTGTTCGACCGCCTCGAAGAGAAGGTGGTCAAGGGCAATCAGGTGCCGGAGATGGTCGAGGAACTGCACAAGATCCGTGCCTCGAACTTCGAACGCCTGACCTTGTTGATCAAGGGCCGCATCAGCGAAGGCAAGCTTGAAGACGTGCCGCCGTACTTCCACTACTGCGCGTCCTGGGCGCTGGTGCACGGCGCTGTGGCGCTGTATCACTCGCCGTTCTGGAGCAATGTGCTGGAAGATCAGGAAGGTTTCTTCCAGTTCCTGATGGACATCGGCGTGCGCATGGGCAACAAGCGCAAGCGTGATCCGGAAACTCCGAGCAGCTGAGCCATTCAGCTGCCTTATTGCGCCATGATTTCGCTACATGTCGCAGTACCGCAGGAATATACTCAGGCATAGGGCTTGCTAAAACTTGATTTGTGAGTCAAGTTTTAGCGGCTCGAAATCCTTTCGCCGGAGTGATCATGATCGTTGACCGTCAAGGCAGGCGTTTTCGCAATTTGCGGATCAGTCTGACTTCAGCCTGCAATTACGCGTGTACCTACTGCGTGCCCAACGGCAAGCGGTTGGTGGCTGCGCAGGATGAACTGTCGGCCGAAGCCATGGCCCGCGGCGTGGCGTATTTGATCGAAGCCGCCGGTATCGAGCGCTTGCGCATTACTGGCGGTGAGCCGCTGGTCAGCCCCAAACTCGAATCGTTCATGACCGCCGTCGGCAAGATGGGCCTGGACGACATCAGTCTGACCACCAACGGTCAACTCCTCGCGAAAAAACTGCCACTGCTGGTGGAAGCCGGTCTGCGCCGGATCAACGTGTCCCTCGATACCCTCGACGCCGGAGCGTTCCGCAGCATCGCCCGAGGCGGCGATCTGGCCACCGTGCTCGATGGCATGGATCAGGCGAAAGCGGCGGGGATGAAGATCAAGGTCAACATGGTGCCGTTGCGTGGGCAGAATCTTGATCAAGTGATGCCGCTGCTCGACTACTGCCTGGAACGCGGATACGAACTGCGCTTCATCGAGCTGATGCGCATGGGCCACTTGGCCAAGGACAACAATGCGTTCCTGCAACAGTTCGTCAGCCTGCAACAGCTGCTGGCGCTGATTGGCGAGCGTTATGAATACGCGCAAACCGATGCGCCCGTAGACGCCACCGCCGTGCGTTACGCAATTCCCGGTCTGGGCAACTTTGGTGTGATCGCCAACGAAAGCGTGCCGTTCTGCCGGACGTGCTCGCGGTTGCGCTTGTCGTCGACCGGTTGGCTGCATGGCTGCCTGTCGTCGAGCAACCGTCACTATGTCGGCGATCTGCTCGACAAGCCGCGCCATCAGGCACTGCCGGCGCTCCAGCGTTTGCTGGTCAAAGCGTTGGGCGACAAGCAGGAAGTGGCGTTCTCCGGTGGCGCGACAGTGATGAAAATTATCGGCGGCTGATCAACCGCTTTCGCGAGCAGGCTCGCTCCCACCTTGGAATGTATTCCCCCTGTGGGAGCGAGCCTGCTCGCGAATACGATTTAACCATCAACAAATTTCTTGAGCTGGCGCAAAAGCTGCATCCAACGGCCATTCGCCGGTTTTCCGTCACCGGCCTCTGGAGGAATAGGATGCGTAGCCTGGTTTTGCTGCTGGCCGTTTTGGCGCTTGGCGGCTGTATGACTGTCAGCGATATGGCCGAAGGCACTCGCTATCAGATGAGCGACGCGGGCCTGCTCGATCACAGCGACAGCCGCCGCGTGAACAACTTCCGCATTCAGCCGGACTCATTTATCTACATCGCCCAAGGCGCCTTTGCGCCGCCGGGTGGTTCCTACCCGCGCCCGAACGTAGTGGCTGAAGAGGCCTTCAAAGGTTTCGTCGAATACTTCCCGATGGTCCGCCGCGCCCGTGCGCCGGAAGGTCTCGATCAGGCGATGGGTGAAGCTCGCGATGCCGGCGCGCACTATCTGTTGTACACGCGTTTCGCCAAGGCTGACGACCGCATCGGCAACTCCGATGAGTGGCTCGATGAAGAAGCTGTTGATCGCCTCGGCATCGACGGCGGCGTGATTCAGATCATGTTGATCGAGACCAGCACCCAGTATTTGATTGATACTGCACGGATCAAGAGTCGTGGCGGTTTACTGACGTTCCACGACAGCAAGCCCGAAGACCTGATCGGCCCGCCGCTGGCCCAGTACGCACGCAGCCTGCTGGGAGTCGGCGACCAATAATTCAAGGAGAGCGCCATGAGTGGCCCGCAAAAAGCCAATGACCTGTTGGGACAGATCCCGAAAACCAAAGGCTTGCCGCCGGTGCACTTGTGGAACCCGGACTTCTGCGGCGACATCGACATGCGCATCGCCCGTGACGGCACCTGGTATTACCTGGGCACGCCGATCGGGCGCAAGCCGATGGTCAAATTGTTCTCGACGATCATGCGCCGCGATGGCGATGATTATTTCCTGATCACCCCGGTCGAGAAGGTCGGGATCAAGGTTGACGATGCGCCGTTTGTGGCAATTGCGGTCGAGGTTGAAGGCGAGGGGGAGGCGCAGCTGTTGCGCTTCACTACCAACGTCGAAGAAACCGCCGAAGCGGGGCCGGAGCATCCGATCCGCGTCGAGATTGATCCGACGACACAAGAGCCCGCGCCTTACGTGCATGTGCGCACCAACCTTGAAGCGCTGATTCATCGCAATGTGTTCTATCAACTGGTTGAACTGGCGGTGAGCCGCGAAATCGACGGCCAGCGTTGGCTCGGTGTGTGGAGCGGCGGCGAGTTCTTCCGCATCGGCCTCGAACCCTGAGACACACATCCCCCCTGTAGGAGTGAGCCTGCTCGCGATAGCGGTGGATCAGTCAATCCTTGTGGTGACTGACACTCCGCAATCGCGAGCAGGCTCACTCCTACAGGGGATTGTCGTTGACACTTAATCATATGATGATTAGCGTGTTCACCCATCGCGATCCGCTTTGAGGTGTTCATGTCCAGCAGCTTTCACGCATCCACGGTCGACTGGCTGGGCAGCTGGATCGCCGCTGGCCAGGTCAAACCCGGGCAGACCATCAAGGTCGAGGCTGATCTGGGCGAGCAACTCGGCGTCAGCCGCACGGTCATCCGCGAAGCGATCAAAACCCTCGTCGCCAAAGGCATGCTCGAAGTCGGGCCGAAGGTCGGCACCCGCGTGCTGCCGGTACGGCGCTGGAATCTGTTCGATCCACAAGTGGTCGGTTGGCTGTCGCGCAACGGCTTGCCGGAAAACTTCGTCGATGACTTGCTCGACCTGCGCCGCACCATCGAACCCATGGCCGTGCGCTGGGCTTGCGAGCGGGCGACCCTGGAACAGATCGAAGCGGTGCAACTGGCCTACAACGCCCTTGAGCGCGCGGTCGACAGCGGCATCGATTACAACCGCGCCGATCAGGTCTTCCACGAATGCATCCTCGCGGCCAGCCACAATCAATTCATCGAACAAATGGTCCCGGCGCTCGGTGCGTTGCTCGCGGTGTCATTTGAAGTTTCTGCGGCCGACCCGGATGAACTGCGCCGCACTTTGCCGATTCACAAAGACATGGCGGATGCCATTGCCGCCCGCGATTCAGCGCGCGGCGTGTGGGCGTGCATGACCCTGATCGACAACGCCGACCTGGCGATCAAACGCTTTTACCCGAAAGTCATGGCCGACAAAAAAGCCAGCTAACACACAAATCCCCTGTAGGAGTGAGCCTGCTCGCGATAGCGTCGTATCAGGCAAAGCAGATTTGACTGATCCACCGCGATCGCGAGCAGGCTCACTCCTACAGTAAAAACAAGAATAATGGAGACCGTTATATGCCGTGGACCGCCCTGACCCAACACCGCGCCCAACTCGGTGAAGGCCCGTTCTGGGACGCGCCGACCCAAGCGTTGTACTGGGTCGATATCGCCGGCAAACAGGCCCTGCGCCTGATCGGCCAGAACGTGCAGATCTGGCAGATGCCCGAGCACGTTTCCGCGTTCATCCCCTGCAACAGCGGCGACGCGCTGGTGACACTGACTAGCGGTGTCTATCGCCTCGATCTCGATTCGCCCGGCCTCGAACCGCGCCTGACACTGTTCTGCGTCGCCGACCCGCAACCGGGCAATCGTCCCAACGAAGCGCGTTGCGATGCTCAGGGTCGTCTATGGCTCGGCACCATGCAAAACAACATCGGCGAGCAAGGCGAAGACCTGCCGATCACCCGTCGCTCCGGTGGCCTGTTCCGCGTCGATCCGGATAAACGCGTCACACCCTTACTGCGCAATCTGGGAATTCCCAATACCTTGCTGTGGAGCGACGACGGCACCACGCTGCTGTTCGGCGACAGCATGGACAGCACGCTGCATCGCTACTTCATTCACACCGACGGCAACCTCGATGCTGCACAAGTCTTCTACGGTCCCGATCAGCAGGGTGGCCCGGACGGTTCGGCGATGGACGCCGAAGGCTACGTGTGGAACGCGCGTTGGGATGGCAGCTGCCTGCTGCGCCTGACACCTGACGGCCAGGTCGAGCGCAAAATCGATCTGCCTGTCAGTCGCCCGACCAGTTGTGTGTTCGGCGGTGAAGACCTGAAAACCCTGTTCATCACCAGCGCCCAGAGTCCGCACAACCATCCATTGGATGGCGCAGTACTGTCGATGCGCGTGGATGTCGCAGGAAAACTCTGTACGCGCTTTGCGGATTAAATCCCAGAATATGGGATGCAAAATTATATATTGAGATTATTTGGTAGTCGGGTTTATAGTCGGCTCCAGCAGTAACACGCACTCACACTTAAAAAGAACAAAACAGGTGAAGTGATGCAGCGAATGTCTATCGCACTCCCGTGTGGAGTCCGCGTCTCGCAACGGCTCGATGCCGTCGGCCGCGCCTGCCTGTTTCGTTCAAACCGCCTTTCAGACCGGACATCGGCAGTTGCCCGGTTTTTTTGCGCTTGCGAAACAGGAGTCCTGATCCATGGCTGAACCTCTTTCCTTGCCGCCGGTGCCCGCACCGCCGAAGGGCGAGCGTCTGAAAAACAAGGTCGTGCTGCTGACCGGCGCCGCGCAAGGCATCGGCGAAGCCATCGTCGCTGCCTTTGCCTCGCAGCAAGCGCAACTGGTTATCAGCGATATCCAGGCCGAAAAAGTCGAGCAGGTTGCCGCCCATTGGCGTGAGCTGGGTTACGACGTCCAAGCGCTGAAGGCTGATGTTTCGCGTCAGCAGGATCTGCATGCCATGGCCAGACGCGCGGTTGAACTGCACGGGCGTATCGATGTGCTGGTCAACTGCGCCGGGGTCAACGTGTTCCGCGATCCGCTGGAGATGACCGAAGAAGACTGGCATCGCTGCTTCGCCATCGATCTGGACGGCGCCTGGTTCGGCTGCAAAGCGGTGCTGCCACAGATGATCGAGCAGGGCGTTGGCAGCATCATCAACATTGCCTCGACCCATTCAAGTCACATCATTCCCGGCTGCTTTCCGTACCCGGTGGCCAAGCACGGTTTGCTCGGCCTGACCCGCGCGCTCGGCATCGAATACGCGGCGAAAGGCATTCGGGTCAACGCCATCGCGCCGGGCTATATCGAAACGCAACTGAACGTCGATTACTGGAACGGTTTCGCCGACCCGCACGCCGAACGTCAACGCGCCTTCGATCTGCACCCGCCGAAACGCATCGGTCAGCCACTCGAAGTGGCAATGACGGCGGTGTTTCTGGCCAGTGATGAAGCGCCATTCATCAATGCTTCATGCATCACCATCGATGGTGGGCGCTCGGTGATGTACCACGACTGAGCGCAGTGGCTTTCACGCGGATAAATCCGTTTGCAATCCAATCATCATACGATATGACTATTGTCATAAGATTTTGCAGGAACACGCTTTAACGCTTTTCAAACATTGCTCAAAAAAAATAACAAGGAGTCAGCTTATGAAACGTCGTTTCGGGATTCGTACCCTGTGCAGTGCCGCCCTGGCGGTCACCGCGTTCAGCCTGAGCAGTGCGCTGCTCGCTGCCGACACCGTGAAAATCGGTTTTCTGGTCAAGCAGGCTGAAGAGCCGTGGTTCCAGACCGAGTGGGCTTTCGCCGAGAAAGCCGCCAAGGACAAGGGCTTCGAACTGATCAAGATCGCCGTGCCGGATGGCGAGAAAACCCTCTCGGCCATCGACAGCCTTGCCGCCAACGGCGCCAAGGGCTTTGTGATCTGCCCGCCGGATGTCTCGCTCGGCCCGGCGATCATGGCCAAAGCCAAACTCAATGATCTGAAGGTGATTGCTGTCGATGACCGCTTCGTCGACGCCAACGGCAAGTTCATGGAAGACGTGCCGTACCTCGGCATGGCCGCGTTCGAAGTCGGCCAGAAGCAGGGCAACGCCATGGTCGCCGAAGCGAAGAAACGCAACTGGGACTGGAAAGACACCTACGCGGTGGTCAACACCTACAACGAACTCGACACCGGCAAGAAACGCACCGACGGCTCGGTGAAATCCCTTGAAGACGCCGGCATGCCGAAGGATCACATCCTCTTCGCCGCGCTGAAAACCCTCGACGTACCGGGCAGCATGGACGCGACCAACTCGGCACTGGTGAAGCTGCCGAGCGCGGCGAAGAACCTGATCATCGGCGGTATGAACGACAACACCGTACTCGGCGGCGTGCGCGCCACTGAAGCGGCCGGTTTTGCCGCGACCAACGTGATCGGCATCGGCATTAATGGCACCGACGCCATCGGCGAACTGAAAAAGCCTAACAGTGGTTTCTTTGGCTCGATGCTGCCAAGCCCGCACATCGAAGGCTACAAAACTGCAGAGATGATGTTCGAGTGGGTGACCACCGGCAAAGAGCCGCCGAAGTACACCGCCATGGACGACGTCACCCTGATCACCCGCGAGAACTTCAAGCAAGAGCTGGAAAAAATCGGCCTGTGGAACTGATGCCGCGACGGCCCGGGCAGCCGGGCCGTTTTTTGGTGTGAAGAGGTGGCTTTATGCACGCGCAAGTACAAACACAACAACACAGCGCCAGCGGCAGCCTGCGCTTCAACGGGATCGGCAAAACCTTTCCCGGCGTGAAAGCGCTGGACGCGATCAGCTTCGTCGCGCATCCGGGGCAGGTTCATGCCTTGATGGGCGAAAACGGCGCTGGCAAATCGACCCTGCTGAAAATTCTTGGTGGTGCTTATATTCCGAGCAGCGGCGAGTTGCAGATCGGCGAGCAGACCATGGCGTTCAAATCGACGGCTGACAGCATCGGCAGCGGCGTCGCGGTGATTCACCAGGAGCTGCATCTGGTGCCGGAAATGACCGTCGCCGAGAACCTGTTTCTCGGCCACTTGCCGGCCAGTTTCGGTTTGATCAATCGCGGTGCATTGCGTCAGCAAGCGTTGAATTGCCTTAAGGGTTTGGCTGACGAAATCGATCCGCAGACCAAGGTCGGGCGCTTGTCGCTCGGCCAGCGACAACTGGTGGAAATCGCCAAAGCGTTATCGCGCGGTGCTCACGTCATCGCTTTTGACGAACCGACCAGTAGCCTCTCGGCCCGCGAAATCGACCGCTTGATGACGATCATCGATCGCCTGCGCGACGAAGGCAAAGTCGTGCTCTATGTTTCCCATCGCATGGAAGAAGTGTTCCGCATTTGCGACGCGGTGACGGTGTTCAAGGACGGTCGCTACGTGCGCACTTTCGAGGACATGAGCCAGTTGACCCATGATCAACTGGTGACCTGCATGGTCGGTCGCGACATTCAGGACATCTACGATTATCGCCATCGTCCACGCGGCGCAGTGGCCCTGAAGGTCTCCGGCCTGCTCGGCCCGGGTCTGCGCGAGCCGATCAGTTTCGAGGCACACAAAGGTGAAATCCTTGGTTTGTTCGGACTGGTCGGGGCAGGGCGCACCGAGCTGTTTCGTTTGCTCAGCGGGCTGGAACGCAACACCGCCGGACGCCTCGAATTGCGCGGTCATGAACTGAAACTGCGCTCACCGCGCGACGCGATTGCCGCGGGCATTTTGCTCTGTCCGGAAGATCGCAAGAAGGAAGGCATCATCCCGCTGGCCAGCGTCGCCGAGAACATCAACATCAGTGCACGCGGTGCCCATTCGGGTCTCGGCTGCCTGATTCGCGGTCTGTGGGAAAAGGGCAACGCTGACAAACAGATCAAAGCCCTGAAAGTGAAAACTCCGCACGCCGGCCAGCAGATCAAATTCCTTTCCGGCGGTAATCAGCAGAAGGCCATTCTCGGTCGTTGGTTGTCGATGCCGATGAAGGTCTTGCTGCTCGACGAACCCACTCGCGGTATCGACATCGGCGCCAAGGCCGAGATCTACCAGATCATCCATAACCTCGCCGCCGACGGCATTTCGGTGATCGTGGTGTCCAGCGATCTGATGGAAGTGATGGGTATTTCCGACCGTATTCTGGTGCTTTGCGAAGGCGCCCTGCGCGGCGAAATCAGCCGCGACCAGGCCAATGAATCCAACCTGCTGCAACTGGCTTTGCCGCGCCACCGCGCTGACGGCGTGGCGAACTGAGAGGTGACTATGATGACAACCCAAAACGAAACCCTGCCCAAAGAGCGCAAACCTCTGGACATGCGCCGCTTCCTCGATGACTGGGTCATGCTGCTGGCGGCCGTGGGCATTTTTGTCGCCTGCACCTTGCTGATCGACAACTTCCTCTCGCCGCTGAACATGCGTGGCCTGGGCCTGGCGATTTCCACCACCGGGATTGCCGCGTGCACGATGTTGTACTGCCTGGCGTCGGGGCATTTCGACTTGTCGGTGGGCTCGGTGATTGCCTGCGCCGGCGTGGTCGCGGCAGTGGTGATGCGTGACACCAACAGCGTATTTCTCGGTGTCAGTGCAGCGTTGGTCATGGGCCTGATTGTCGGGCTGATCAACGGCATCGTGATTGCCAAGTTGCGCGTCAATGCCTTGATCACCACGTTGGCGACCATGCAGATTGTTCGCGGTCTGGCTTACATCTTTGCCAACGGCAAGGCGGTGGGCGTGTCGCAGGAATCGTTCTTCGTCTTTGGTAATGGCCAGTTGTTCGGTGTGCCGGTGCCGATTCTGATCACCATCGTTTGCTTCCTGTTTTTTGGCTGGCTGCTGAATTACACCACCTACGGGCGCAACACCATGGCCATCGGTGGCAACCAGGAAGCGGCGTTGCTCGCAGGTGTCAACGTTGACCGGACCAAGATCATTATCTTTGCCGTGCACGGTGTGATCGGTGCGTTGGCGGGGGTGATTCTGGCGTCGCGGATGACCTCGGGGCAGCCGATGATTGGCCAGGGTTTCGAGCTGACGGTGATCTCGGCTTGCGTGCTGGGCGGGGTGTCGCTGAGCGGCGGGATTGGCATGATTCGGCATGTGATTGCCGGGGTGTTGATTCTGGCGATCATCGAGAATGCGATGAATCTGAAGAATATCGACACGTTTTATCAGTATGTGATTCGTGGTTCGATTCTGCTGCTGGCTGTGGTCATTGACCGACTGAAGCAACGCTAGAATCAAGAGCCCCTCACCCCAGCCCTCTCCCAGAGGGAGAGGGGGCCGACCGAGGTGTCTTGCGTAATCCGTCGACCTGAAAGTTCTCGTCGACTATGGATTCGGCGAAGCACTTTCAGGTCGATGTATCTCCCAAATATCCCCCATTCAGTCCCCTCTCCCTCCGGGAGAGGGCTAGGGTGAGGGGCTTTTGATTCTCCTGCCTTTCGTCACTATCCCCAAATATTCCTTGCCCGCCCGCACCCGTTTCGGGTATCAATTTGTACATGATTAGACAGGTACGATTTGACAAGAAACAACGGGTGGTCGACGAACTCGTCCGACGCATCGAAAGCGGCCTCATGGAGGACGGCTTTCTGTTGCCCGGCGAGCATCAGTTGGCTCAAGAATTCCAAGTCAGCCGTGGCACGCTGCGCGAAGCGCTGGCCGAACTGAAACGGCGAAATTACATCGCCACGCAAAGCGGCGTCGGCTCCATCGTCACTTTCGACGGTGTCGCCCTCGACCAACGCAGCGGCTGGGCGCAGGCCTTGGCCGACAGCGGGGCGATGATCAATACCGAAGTGCTGCGTCTGGAAGCCGTGACCCGGCCAGACCTGCTGTCGCGATTCGGCACCGATCAATTCATCACCCTCGACCGTCGCCGCCGTTCCAGCGAAGGCACGCTGGTCTCCCTCGAACGCTCTTTGATGCCGGCCACCGGCGGCCTGGAAAGCCTGCCGCGCGTTGGTCTGATCGACAATTCACTGACCATCACTCTGGCCGCCTACGGCTACATCGGCGAGCGCGGCGACCAGTGGATCGGCGCCGAACCGTTGAATGCCGAAGACGCCGAACTGCTCGGCCGCCCGGTAGGCACGGTATTCCTCAAAGCGCTGCGCACCACCTACGACCGGCAGAACCGTTTCATGGAGCTGGTCGAAAGCCTGCTCGACCCGGTGCATTTCCGTCTGCACCTGCAATTTGGAGAATCGAAATGACCGCGCTCAACCGTGCCCTCGGCGCTTTTTATGGCCTGGCCCTCGGCGACGCGCTGGGCATGCCGACGCAATCGCTGAACCGCGAAACCATCAAGACCCGTTTCGGCCAGATCACCGATCTGCAGGACGCCGGTCCGTTGCAACCGATCGCCGCGAACATGCCCAAAGGCTCGATCACCGACGACACCGAACAGGCGATTCTGGTCGGTGAATTGCTGATCGAAGGCAAGGGCCGCATCGAGCCGGCGATCCTCGCGCAACGCTTGATCGAGTGGGAAGCCGAGATGCAGGCCAAGGGCTCGCAGGACTTGCTCGGGCCATCGACCAAACGCGCCATTGAAATGATCCTCGCCGGCCATTCGCCGGAAGAAGCCGGGCGCTACGGCACTACCAACGGCGCGGCGATGCGCATTACGCCGGTGGGGATTGCGGCGGATGTTTCTGATCCGGAGCGCTTTATTGCGGCGGTGGTGCAGGCCTGCCAGGTCACGCACAACACCACATTGGGGATTTCCAGTGCGGCAGCCGTGGCGGCCGTGGTATCCGCCGGCATCAACGGCATGGACCTGGGTCAGGCGTTGAACCTCGGTCAGCACATCGCTCAGCAAGCCGAGGCGCACGGTCACTGGGTCGCTGGTGGGCGTATTGCTTCGCGCATCAGTTGGGCGCGCACCATCAGTGTCGATAGCGACAAGGCATTGCTGGCGGATCTGCTCTATGACGTGATTGGCACTTCGGTGGCGTCGCAGGAGTCGGTGGTGGTCTCGTTCGCACTGGCGCAGCAAGTGGCGGTCGGTGAGATGAGCGCGTTTGATGCGCTGTGCATGGCCGCCGGTCTTGGCGGTGACACTGACACCATCGCGGCGATTCTTGGCGCGATGCTTGGGGCCTGCTTGGGTCTTGAGAGTTGGCCTGCCGAGATGATCGAGACGGTTAAGGCCGTTAATCATCTGGAGCTTGAGCCGTTGGTGCAGGGGCTGTTGGCGTTGCGTTGATTGGGCTGACGTCTTCGCGAGCAGGCTCGCTCCCACATTGGATTTGTAGCGTTCACATAACCCATGTGGGAGCGAGCCTGCTCGCGAAGGCCGCACTGCAAATCTTGAATACTTACCCGCAATGGATCGCGCAGACAGGCCGAGGATGGCCGCGATGTCTTGTCGTTTTGCATCATTGCCACAACCACAAAAAAGGCAAACAGGAGCACCTTCATGAGTTCATCAAACGCCGGGCAAAGCGCCGGGCAACTGGAAACCCGCGGCATCGAACCGGTTCCGGAAGCCGAGTGCAACGGCCATCCGCTGCAACTGTTCTGGGTCTGGTTCGCCGCCAACATTTCCATCCTCGGCCTGCCGCTGGGCGCCACGCTGGTGGCGTTTCGCGGGCTGGCGATCTGGCAGGCAATCATTGTCGCGATCATCGGCGCTGCCGGTTCGTTTGCCGTGGTCGGGATCATCTCGATTGCCGGTCGCCGTGGCCGCGCGCCGAGCCTGACTTTGTCGCGGGCGATCTTCGGCGTGCGCGGCAATATCGGCCCGACGCTGGTCTCGCTGATGTCGCGTCTCGGTTGGGAAACGGTCAATACCACCACAGCGGCATTCGTGTTGCTGTCGCTGTGCTCGATCCTGTTCGGCTCGCCGGTCGAAGCGAAAAGCGCACCGGTATTGACGCTGATCTTCATCGCCATTTTCGTTCTGCTGACCCTGTCGGTGTCCGGCCTCGGCCATGCGACCTTGCTGGTGATTCAGAAGTGGGCGACCTACGTCTTCGGTGCGCTGAACATTCTGGTTGGTGGCTTCCTCTGCGCGACCATCGACTGGAGCGCGGTGTTCAACGCCACGCCAGCGCCGATGAGCGCAATGATCATCGGCATCGGCACCATGGCCGCCGGCACCGGCATCGGTTGGGCCAACGCTGGCGCCGACATGTCGCGCTACCAACATCGCAGCGTCAAGGCTGTGCGACTGGTTGCTTCGGCGGCGTTCGGTGCGGGTATTCCGCTGGTATTGCTGATCACCCTTGGCGGCTTGTTGTCGGTGGGCAACAACGACCTCGCTTCGGCGACTGACCCGATCGTGGCAATCCGCGACATGCTGCCAACGTGGATGGCCGTGCCGTACCTGATAACCGCTTTCGGCGGCCTGTTGCTGTCGAACAATCTGTCGGTGTATTCCGCCGGTTTGACCACATTGACCCTCGGCCTCAAGGTCAAACGCGTCTACGCGGTAGTGGTCGACATCGTCGCGATCTTCGCCGGTTCGATTTACTTCATGCTGATCGCCGACAGCTTCTACGGCCCATTTATCACTTTCATTTCCCTGCTGGCGGTGCCGATCACCGCGTGGGTCGGGATCTTCGTCGTTGATCTGATTCACCGTCACTACTACAGCCCGACAGATCTGCTCGACGTCAGCCCAAGCAGCGCCTATTGGTATCGTGGCGGTATCGAATGGCGTGCATTCGGCGCGTGGGCGATTGCGATCGTCCTCGGCTTCAGCTTCACCACCATCGGCACCACCGCCGAGAACGTCTGGTTCAAAGGCTTCCTGTCCGACTCGTGGCTAGGCCATAACGGCCTCGGCTGGATCGTGACCTTCGTCGTCGCTGGTGGGATTTACTTTGTACTGGGCGGGGCGAAAGATCGCCGCGCCGCGCAAACCGAGAATGCTCATGCCTAAGATGTTGCACACCGGCCAGGTCATCATCGACCTGGTCATGGCCGTGGATAAACTGCCGCAGATTGGTGGTGACGTGCTGGCGCAGTCGGCCGGTTTCGAAGCCGGTGGCGGTTTCAACGTGATGGCGGCGGCGGTGCGTAACGGCCTGCCGGTGGTTTATCTGGGCCGGCATGGCAGCGGGCGTTTCGGTGATCTGGCGCGGCAGGCGATGAGCGCCGAGGGGATTCACATCGGCATCACCGAACCCGCGCAGAAGGACACCGGTTTGTGTGTGGCGCTGACCGATGCGTCGGCCGAGCGCAGTTTCATTTCCTATATCGGCGCCGAAGGTGAAGTGACTGAAGAGGATTTGAACAGCGTTGCGGCCGAGGCGGGCGATTACGTTTACCTCAGCGGCTACAGCCTGCTCCACGAAGGCAAGGCAAAGGCATTGCTCGATTGGACGCTGGCGTTGCCGGCAACGATCAACGTGGTGTTCGATCCGGGGCCACTGGTGGAGTCGCCGGATTCACCGATGATGCAGGCGTTGTTGCCACGCATCGATGTGTGGACCAGCAACAGTGTTGAAGCGTTGCGTTTTACCGGGGCTGAAGAGATTGCGATGGCGCTTGATCGTCTCGCTGAGCATCTGTCCAACGACGTGCTGATGGTTGTGCGTGACGGGCCGCAAGGCTGCTGGATTGATCAAGGTGACGAACGTCGGCATGTGCCGGGGTTTGCTGTGAAAGCCGTGGACAGCAACGGTGCCGGTGATGCCCATGCCGGCGTCTTTGTCGCCGGGTTGGCGCAGGGTTTGACCGCGCATGAAGCAGCGCGACGGGCGAATGCGGCAGCGGCTTTGGCGGTGACACGCTGGGGGCCGGCGACTTCGCCGGGGGCGGCTGAGGTGGATGCGTTTATCTTCGATTCCGGAGGCGCCTGATAGATAGCTTTCGCGAGCAAGCTCGCTCCCACAGGGGATTTATGTTCGCCTCAGATCCAATGTAGGAGCTGCCGAAGGCTGCGATCTTTTGATCTTATAAAAGCAAAGATCGCAGCCAACTGCAGCTCCTGCATGATCAGCGATCACATCGCTCAGCTATCCAGCTTGCGCGCTGCTTCAACGCCAGCGGCACTGAGCTTGATCGGCAGGTTCAACGAATGTTCGCCAGCCTCGTTGCAGGTCACATGACCATGGTGAATCAGTCCGCGATCCTGCAAGGCGGCGAGGGCGCTGGCCACGACTTTCTCGCCCCGGTAATTGTCCAGCACCTCCTTGCCCAGACCACTCGGGTGGGCGTGCAGCAGGCGGGTGAGGACTTCTTTTTCCAGGTTTTTATCGACGTTCATGGTTACCTCTTCATTGGATTGAATAGGACGCTCGCGTCGGCGAACTACTGACCGGAGCCTTCGGAACCGGAGCCACCGGTGGTGGTTTTCGAGCCGATGCCGGGGCCAGCATTGTCTGGCGTTGCGGGGGCATCGGGGGTGTTCATGCCGCCCTGACGACCCGGATCACTGCCCTGAGTGCGCGGATCGGTACCGGTCGCAGGAGGCTGATTGATCAAAGGCACGCCCGAGCCATCGGTGTTCATACCGGGGGCACTGTTGATGGCGGGGGCGCGTGGTGGGGTCGGATCGGTAGGGCCGGTGCCCGCAGCGGTGGCGGATGCGGCGAAAACCGCAGGGCAGAGCAGGGCGCTGAATACGAAAGCGGTCAACCTTGACGGGATCATAGGGCGTCTCCAGTGATTGGAATCCTTACCTGTCGTTGGTCTGCCCTGTGAGCGGTTTGGTGCCTGATGAACGACGAACGGTCTAGATTGCCTGTGTCGCTTGCAGACTGATCCGTCGCCAGAGCAAGCGGCCAACGGTAATCAACCAGTTGACGGACGCGACGATCAAAACCGCCCAAAGCAGCGTGCTCATGCCGTGCTCAACGATGATTTTCCCGGCCAGTAACGGGAAACCGAACACACCGATAAAGTACGAAAGACTGAACAGCAACAAGGCCTGTGACGTGGTGCCGGCCGGTGCTTCGTTGGCCGCCAAACCGTTGATCACCGAGTAGGTCAGGCCATAACCGACGCCGAGCATCAGCGCCGCCAGCAGATAGGTGAATCCACTGTGCACGCCGAACGCGAACAGCACGATAGAGCAGAGCATCAGCCCTGACAGCAAGCAAGAAGCGCGCAGCGGATCACGCTTGACCACAACACCTGCGATCAGCATGCGGCTGCTGATCGCCGCACTCATGAAGCCCAGGAAGAACAGCGAATAATCCAGCGATCGCGCAGCGGCGTAACTGGTCTGGAAACTCGACAGACCGCCAAATACACAACCGCCGAGGCCGACCATGATGATCGGAAACAGCGCTCGCGAACCGAGCACTTGAGTGGTCGCTTGCCAGGTGATTCTCGCGGCAGACGTGGCTTGCGTGCTTTTCAATCGAGCACCGAGATGCCAGAACAGCAGCACACCGATCAGGCTTGCCAGCGCCGCCAGATAAAACGCCGAGGTCACTGGCAACCCCAAGGCACTGGCTGCACGCCCGAGTAATGGGCCGCTGCCAATGCCGGTCATCATGCTGCCCGAGAGCAGCGCGAAGTACTTGGCCCGCTGCGCCGGCGTCACCAGACTGGCGACGATGATCGGCCCCAGGGTGTAGAAAACACCCCAGCCCAATCCCAGTAACAAACCGAAAAACAACAACAGATGACCAAACCCCGGCGTCATCGCAAAACCCAGACTCGCCGCGACCAGCAACAGCCCGAACACTGCAATCGAGCTCGCCGCGCCGAGCCAGTCCGACAGATGCCCGGACACCAGCACCGCAACAAACGTACTGAGCATCGCCGCCGAAATCACACTGCCGGCATCGTGCTCATTGCCGCCGCGAGAACCGATCAACAGCGACAGCAAAAACGTCGAGCCGTAGGACAGCGACAGCAGATAACTGGCGAGACAGAACAGGCCGAACAGCTTGCCTGACACGGGTGTTGGGGCTTGGGACATGACGCGGTTCCTTGACCGGAAAATTCAGCGTCATCTGTTTAACACGGCAGGCTGGCGGATTAGGTCTGAGGTTGGCGAAGTCAGGATCGCTGTGCGCCGGAGTAACCCTCAGGCGATGCCGATCTCTTCCTTGAACTGTTCCATGAAACCTTTCAGGCGTTGATGACGGACCTGCGCCAGACGCTGGCCTGTGGCGGTCTGGAAACCTTCGGCGAGGTGCAGCAGTTTGGTCTGGAAATGATCGAGGCAAAACCGCTTGTCATCGTAGTCGCGTTGTTTCGCTTCGGGATCCTGCGGGTCGTACAACGCCGAGCCCATGCGCCCGGCGATGTAAAACGTACGGGCGACGCCGAGCATGCCCAGCGAGTCGAGGCGGTCGGCGTCCTGGACTATTTTCGCTTCGAGGGTGCGCGGAGTGATGTTGGCGGAGAAGCTGTGGGCTTCGATGGCGTGGGCGACGGCGGCGATTTTTTCTTCGGGCCAGTTCAGATCGGCCAGCACTGACGAAGCTTTATCTGCCGCCAGCCGCGAAGCCTGCGAACGCAGCGGTGAATTCTTCTCGACGGCCACGCAATCGTGCAAGAGCACGGCGGCCAACAGCACCTCGAGATCTCCACCTTCTTCTTCATGCAACGTACGCACGTTGTGCCAGACCCGTTGCAAGTGGGCGAGGTCGTGGGCGCCGTCGTCGGACGGCTCCAATGCGTGCGGCAGCAACTCTGCTGCCAGTGCCTCCACGGGTGTAAAAAACTCACGGTTCATAAGCATCCTTTCAGATTGTCGAAGTCCCCTGTGTGGGAGCGAGCCTGCTCGCGAATGCTGTCTGTCAATCAACAATGCAGGTGACTGAAAGGACGCCTTCGCGAGCAAGCCCCCACAGGGAACTGCAGTGTTTGCAACATTGCGCAGGGTAGTGTGTGTTTTGCCATGTGACGAGCGCCGCGCACGGCCTTAGTATGGCGTTTTCCTTTTCCGACAAGGCCCGTCCATGACGATCGAAATCCGCCCGGCGACCCCCAGCGATGCCCCGCAAATCCTCGCCTTCATCACTGAACTTGCCGATTTCGAAAAGGCCCGCCACGAAGTCATCGCCAGCGTCGCCGACATCGAACGCAGCCTGTTCGGCGAAGGCGCCACCGCTCATGGCCTGATTTGCCTGCGCGACGGCGTGCCGATCGGTTTCGCCGTGTTCTTCTTCAGCTACTCGACCTGGCTCGGCAGCAACTGCCTGTACCTCGAAGACCTCTACATCACCCCGGAGCAACGCGGCGGCGGTGCTGGCAAAACCTTGTTGCGTCACTTGGCGAAAATCGCTTGCGACAATGACTGCGGCCGCTTCGAATGGAGCGTGCTGGACTGGAACACCCCGGCGATCGAATTCTACAAATCCCTCGGCGCGCAACCGCAGGAAGAGTGGGTGCGCTACCGCATGGATGGCCAGGTTCTGCGTGAGTTTGCCGAGGGCTGAACACGATGATGGCAAACAGGCAGTAATTCGATTGTCGCCAGCGCTCTAGTCCGGCATTCTACGCGCCATTTTTGCGCGCTCACGGACGACACCTGCAATGCCTCTGGCACAACTTCTCCACACCCGTGGAGCCTTCGCTGCGTCAACGAGTGACCGTCGATGAGCGGACTACGGGCGTCAATGCGTCTGTATGGCCTGGTGAAAAACTCAGGCTCGAGCGACAACCCCCAGCGCCAACCGGTCGACATTCTGTGCATGACAAATCGTACGGGCGGCAGCGCCATTCGTGCGTTCGTGTCCCGTCTTGATGCCGAGTTGATGACGCGCAGTGTCGGGCTCGCCGATTACCGTGTGATACCGCTGCGCACCTTCGATCCGACGGCGTTTATCGACGCCCATCAAGGCTGGCTGACGCTGCACGTCTGTTGCGGTTTCGTCGCCCCTGCCGGGCATTCGCTGCTCAAGGAGGGCGGGTTGATGCCGATGGGCTGGTACGTCTATTCCGAGATCGGCCAGTGGACGGCCCAGCATCATCTCGACCTCGGCGCACAAATGGCCGAACTGCTGCAATCGACTTACGAGCGCAATCAACTGCGCCACTACAACGCCTGGCTCAACGAACTCGACGACGCCTCGCCGGCCGAACTGGCCTGGCAAACCGACGAAGCCTGGCGACACTTGCAAACCGCCGCATCACCCGACAGCCGTGAGCATTGCCACGCCCTGTTCGACCCCGTCGACAACCGCTGGCGCTTCGCCGCGACCGACATCGATATTCATCAGCCGCACCCGGAACCCCTGAAGCAAGGAGCTTTGAATTGAGTGGTAAACCCGCTGCACGCGTCACCGACCCGACCGCCTGCCCATTGCCAGGCCATGGCACCAACCCGATTGCCTCCGGCTCGCCGAACGTCTTCTTCGACGGCCTCGCCGCCGCGCGCATGACCGATAAATCGGCGTGCGGCAGCCCGATTACCGGAGCCGTTTCCGGCACGGTATTCATCAATGGCCTGAATGCCGCAACGCTGGACAGCACCGGAGGCCACGGCAATGTCGTGGTCGGTGGTTCGGGCACTGTGATTATCGGCCAGAGTGGCGGCGGGGCGGCGTTTAGTGGGTTGCTGCCGATGCCGGTGCATTTCAATGATCGGATGCAGATTGTTGATGAAAACAGCGGTGAACCGCTCTCCTATATTGCCTACGTCATCGAACGGGCAGATGGAACGCTGGAACGAGGCGTCACTGATGCCAAGGGTCATACCCACACGGTCAGTTCGCACCTCAAAGAAACCATCAAACTGTACGTGGAGTAATACCGATGGGAGCTCAATCCGGAGCCGTTCAAGGATGCATCGGGAGACTGGTCGCCAGCCATGAGTTGACGACAAAAGAGGATCAGACGGTCAAACCCGTGACGCTTGCCAGAGAGGTTGTAGCCTTTTTCATTGGCGGTGCTGGCGATTCGGAAAGTTACTACGGAGACGGGCCTAGCAACTACACCTTGCGAGCCATGGAAGCTTTGCAGATCCGTTTGGGCTCGAGCTATGGCGGCAAATTCCAACCCTATTACATGGGATACAACGATGTAAAAGGGGATGCCGACCTCGAAGAGTTTGTATTCTCCAAGCTGCCTCACAAGTCCGCACATGTCTACATTGTGGGTCATAGCCTGGGCGGGTGGAACGGCGCGCATTTGTCGCAGATTCTCACCGATAAAGGTTATATCGTGAAAATGCTCGTTACTCTGGATCCTGTGGGGGAAGGTGTGATGGTGGCGTTGATTTCGGATATTTACTGGTCGGAGCCAACGCCCAAGGCTGAAACCTGGATCAACGTTCGGGCAGAGCCTGACGAGATGGATCGAACCGACGTAGTCGCTTGGGTGGGGGGCAAGTGGGATATCGAATCCGGTCCCGATGTTATGGGGATCGTCAAATTCAACCATTACTCGGCCTTGAGATTGTATGAGTCCCGCCTGGAGTGCGGGCAGTCGGCATTGGATTTGTCGGCGAGTTCAATTGCTGGTTACTTGAGGGAAGGTGCATGAGATGGGTATTGCTGATCGCTGTGTCGTTATTGTGCGTTGCCTGCGCAAAGTCTCATGACATCACCCCCGCGTCATTGGGCTATGAATCGATTACGCCGCGCTCGAATAGCGTTTTTTTTGAGGTCAATTTCAATTCGGATGTGGAACTGCTGGAGATTTTCTGGCGGGAAAAGAAAGCGAACAGCTTTGATCAGGTGTTTATTTGTGCCTTGGGTGATGACACTGACTTTTCCATTGAACATACGATATCGAAAGCAGCAATGGGTTTGGTCAGGGAAAACAAGCAACGTTTGCATACAGCCGGATTCGGATACACCGCGAGCATTGCTTTCAAGGACGTTGGTGAAAAGAAAAGGACCTCGAAGTACTTGAGTCGTGACGCCATAAAAGGCTTGTTGAAAGACAAGCAGATGATTCCGTGCAAAGTGGTGGTTACGGCAACGGGTTATAAGGCGTATTACACCAAATCACTGTTCATCCCCGTTGCAGATGTCTTTTCTGCCCTGTCGGACTACGACAGTTTTCGATGACGTGCCCAGCAGTTGATTTTTGGAGTGGTAATGGCAAGGTTGCTTTTGGTTTTTTTGTTTGCGTTGTGTTCCTCTTGCATGCACTTGGATGTTCCCCCCGCCAGGCTTGAGTTTGTCTCGATCAATCACGAGATATCTTCCTCTTACGACCTGCGTTTCACCTCAGACCGAAACCTGATTGACCTGTATGAGGATCATGGGCGACGAGGGCAGATTGGTACTTGGATCCATTGCTCGTTGAATGGCGATCCGGATTTTTCCATCGAACATGAAATCGTCCTGGAAGCCTCGGGAATCGTCAGCGGCATGCGCTTGATCGAAGGCGATCGTCGCTACGAGATGTTCGCGAATATCAGTGTCGAGAATCACGCCGTCAATGACGGCCGTAACCACATCCGACCGGTTGAGTTGGTGCAGATACTCAAACCGCAGGAATACATTCCGTGCAAGGTGGTGATCACCGCGTTCCCGTTCGTGGCGTATTACTCGAAAGTCATGTACATGCCCACATCGCGGTTCATTACCGCAATAGAACATCCGCGCGTGGCACCCGCGCGTATTTCGCTCAAACAGCCCGACCAACCAAGGTCGTTGCTGCCTTTTGCCTCAGTGTGCATCGTGCGCTGGCGCTATGACCTGGCGCTCGGCTATGACCAGATTGACAGCCTCGGACTCTGTAGCGACGCGCCCTATGCCGGCATGTTGGCTTCGTTTGCACCGAACAACACGAAGCTGAAGGTTGTTTCAGGTTCAGAGGAAAACCCGGCACCCTTCGCGACGTACACCATTATTCGCGCTGACGGACGCCGGGAGCCTGGAATAACTGACGACAAGGGCCACACGCATGAGGTGGGATCCAGCGAGGACGAAACAGTGAGGATCCTGATCAACAATGATCTGGATGTCGTTCAGCGTTGGACAAAATGGACTGATGCTGTCCCAGAATATGGGATGTAAAATTACATATTGAGATTTAGCGCCTGAGAGGTCTATAGTCCGTCGCACTCACTGCCAAAAACAAAACAGGTGAAGCGATGCTGGCGCAATTGATCGCGATCGACTGGGGGACGACCTCATTACGTGCTTACAAACTCGCGGCGGGCGGCGTGGTGCTGGAGCAGCGCGCGCTGTCGTCCGGCATCATGCAACTGCCGAAGACCCCGCGAGTCCTCAACGGTGGCGAATGCACCGATGGGTTTGAACTGGCGTTCGACGAGGCGTGCGGCGACTGGCTCGATGCGCAGCCGGATCTGCCGGTGATCGCCTGCGGCATGGTCGGCAGTGCGCAGGGCTGGCGTGAAGCGGCCTACTGCGAGACGCCGGCGAATGTCGCCAATCTCGGAAATTCCCTACAAACAGTTGTCAGCCTGCGCGGCACCGTGGTGCATATCGTGCCGGGGGTGATCCAGCGTTCGCGTCTGCCGAACGTGATGCGTGGCGAAGAGACTCAAGTCCTCGGTGTTCTGCAGAATCTTCCGGCCGAAGCGGGCAGCGACTTGTTGATCGGCCTGCCGGGCAGCCATTCGAAATGGGTGGAAGTGGTCGATGGCCGCATCACCCATTTCGATACCTTCATGACTGGCGAAGTATTCGCCGTGCTCAGCGAACACAGCATCCTCGGCCGAACCCAGCAACACAGCGCGACGTTCGATGCTCAGGCGTTTGACCGCGGCGTGCAGGTTGCGCAGTCGACGGACGGTGAGCTTGGCGTGCTGTCGACCTTATTCAGCGCCCGTACCTTGGGACTGACCGGCGAACTCAGCCCGACCGCGCAGGCGGATTATCTGTCCGGCCTGATGATCGGCCATGAACTGGCGGCGCTCGCCACGGTTCAGCGGCGTCGCCGCAACACCCCGAATCTTCCTTCGATCATCCTCATCGGCAACGCGCAACTCTGTGCGCGCTACAGCCGCGCCCTCGACGCCTGTGGTTTCGCCAACGTGACGCTGGCCGAGCAGGCCACCGAGCGTGGCTTGTGGCAACTGGCGCTGGCCGCCGGACTGATCGATTCCTCATCCCGTTAACCCTGACTGGAGGCCTGACATGCTCAAGCAAGCATTGGCGCAAAACGGTCTGATCGCAATTCTGCGTGGCCTGCATCCGCAGGAAGCTGCCGCTGTCGGAGAAGTCCTGTATGCAGCCGGATTTCGCGTCATCGAAGTACCGCTCAATTCCCCTTCGCCGTACGAAAGTATCCGCATCCTGCGCACGACCTTGCCCGTCGATTGCCTGATCGGTGCCGGCACGGTGTTGACCCCGGAACAGGTCGCGTTGGTGAAAGAGGCCGGCGGCCAGGTGATCGTCATGCCGCACAGCGACGCCAAGGTCTTGCGTGCGGCAAAAGCGGCGGGGCTGTTTCTGTCACCGGGTGTCGCCACGCCCACCGAAGCCTTCGCGGCGCTGGAGGAGGGCGCGGACATTCTCAAGCTTTTTCCGGCCGAGCAGATGGGCCCGGCGGTCGTCAAAGCCTGGCTTGCGGTGTTGCCAGCGGGGACGGTGCTGGCGCCGGTCGGCGGTATCACCCCGGACAACATGCAGGCGTTTATCGACGCTGGCGTGAAAGGTTTCGGTCTCGGTTCCGGCCTGTTTAAGCCGGGCATGACGCCGGAGCAGGTGGCAGTGAACGCCAAGGCCTACGTGGCCGCGTGGAAGGCCCTTCGCTAAGACTTTCTGGCGCTGCGTGCGCTGCATCTACAAGAGAGACAAAAAGATGAAAATCACCAAACTCACCACCTTCATCGTCCCGCCGCGCTGGTGCTTCCTCAAGGTCGAAACCGACGAGGGCGTGACCGGTTGGGGCGAGCCCGTGGTCGAAGGTCGCGCGCACACCGTGGCCGCTGCCGTCGAAGAATTGTCCGACTACCTGATCGGCAAAGACCCACGCAATATCGAAGACATCTGGACCGTGCTCTATCGCGGCGGCTTCTACCGTGGCGGCGCGATCCACATGAGCGCACTGGCCGGTATCGATCAGGCGCTGTGGGACATCAAGGGCAAGGCCCTCGGTGTGTCGGTGAGTGATCTGCTCGGTGGCCAAGTGCGTGACAAGATTCGCGTGTATTCGTGGATCGGCGGCGACCGTCCGGCCGACACCGCGCGTGCAGCGAAAGAGGCCGTGAGCCGTGGTTTTACCGCGGTGAAAATGAACGGCACCGAAGAGCTGCAATTTCTCGATACCTTTGAAAAAGTCGATCTGGCGTTGGCCAACGTCGCCGCTGTGCGTGACGCGGTCGGGCCGAACGTCGGCATTGGCGTCGACTTTCATGGCCGGGTGCACAAGCCGATGGCCAAGGTGCTGATGAAGGAACTCGATCCGTACAAGCTGATGTTTATCGAAGAACCGGTGCTCAGCGAAAACTACGAAGCGTTGAAAGAACTGGCGCCGTTGACCAGCACACCGATTGCCCTCGGCGAGCGCTTGTTCTCGCGTTGGGACTTTAAACGCGTGTTGAGCGAAGGCTACGTCGACATCATCCAGCCGGATGCTTCCCATGCCGGCGGAATCACCGAAACCCGCAAGATCGCCAACATGGCCGAGGCCTACGACGTCGCGCTGGCGCTGCACTGCCCGCTGGGGCCGATTGCGCTGGCGGCGTGTTTGCAACTGGACGCGGCTTGTTACAACGCGTTTATCCAGGAGCAGAGCCTGGGCATCCATTACAACGAGAGCAACGATTTGCTCGACTACGTGAAGGATCCACGGGTGTTCGATTACGACAAAGGTTTTGTGAAGATTCCGAACGGCCCGGGGTTGGGTATCGAGATCAACGAGGAATACGTGATCGAGCGCGCGGCGGTCGGCCACCGCTGGCGCAACCCGATCTGGCGTCATGCCGATGGCAGCTTTGCCGAGTGGTGATTTGTCTCTGACACACCACAACACCCCTGTGGGAGCGAGCTTGCTCGCGAATGCGGCAGGTCAGTCACATTGATGCCGGATGTGCCGCCGTCTTCGCGAGCAAGCTCGCTCCCACAGAGTGCAGTGCAGGCCTCAGGCCGACCTCAATAAACATAAAAAGAGGCTCTCCCCATGCAACCGCAAACCCTCACCGGGCAGGCGTCTTTAGTCACGCCCAGCCGCAAGCGGTTTTTCATCATGGTGTTGCTGTTTATCACCGTGGTCATCAACTACCTCGACCGCAGCAACCTGTCGATTGCCGCGCCGGCGCTGACCAGTGAGCTGGGCATCGACCCGATTCACGTCGGCCTGATTTTCTCCGCGTTCGGCTGGACCTACGCCGCCATGCAGATCCCTGGCGGCTGGCTTGTCGATCGCGTGCCGCCGCGCATTCTTTACAGCGTCGCTTTGTTGTTGTGGTCTGTGGCTACGGTGATGCTCGGTTTCGCTGCGAGTTTCATCGCGTTGTTTGTATTGCGCATGGCGGTCGGTGCGCTGGAAGCCCCGGCGTATCCAATCAATAGCCGCGTAGTCACCACCTGGTTCCCCGAGCGTGAACGCGCCACGGCCATCGGTTTCTACACCTCCGGGCAGTTCGTCGGCCTGGCATTCCTGACCCCGGTGCTGGCCTGGCTGCAACACGAATTCGGCTGGCACATGGTGTTCGTCGCCACCGGTGCCGTTGGCATCATTTGGGCAGTGATCTGGTACGCGGTCTATCGCGAGCCACGGGATTTCAAAGGTGCCAACGAGGCGGAAATCGACCTGATCCGCGAGGGTGGTGGTCTGGTCGATATTCAGCAAGAGTCGGCCAAGGTCAAAGCCAAATTCAGCTGGACCGATCTCGGTATAGTCCTGACCAAGCGCAAGTTATGGGGCATCTACCTAGGCCAGTTTTGCCTGAACTCGACGCTGTGGTTTTTCCTCACCTGGTTCCCGACTTATCTGGTGAAGTATCGCGGCATGGACTTCATCAAGTCCGGCCTGTTGGCGTCGCTGCCGTTTCTCGCCGCGTTTATTGGTGTTTTGTGTTCGGGGTTCTTTTCCGACTTCCTGATCCGTCGCGGCTGCACCGTCGGTTTCGCGCGCAAGTTGCCGATCATTGGCGGGCTGCTGATTTCCACCTCGATCATCGGTGCCAACTTCGTTGAATCGACGCCGCTGGTGATTGCCTTTCTGGCGTTGGCGTTCTTCGGCAATGGTCTGGCCTCGATCACCTGGTCGCTGGTGTCGACGTTAGCGCCGGCGCGTTTGCTCGGGCTGACCGGCGGGGTGTTCAACTTCATCGGTAACCTGTCGGCAATTGCCACGCCGATCGTGATCGGTTTCCTCGCCAGCGGCGATTCATTCGCGCCGGCAATCACCTATATCGCGGTTCTCGCCTTGATCGGTGCTTTGTCCTACGTGCTGCTTGTCGGCAAGGTCGAGCGTATCGAGTTGTAGTGGTCTGCGTCGGGCGACCATAATGCCGCCCGTTCCCTCGCTCAAACGGTAAAAGGCTGGATATGCAGGAAGACGCCCCGGAAAAAACCAAGGATGCCGCGCCCACCGGCACCCAGACGCTGTTGCGCGGCCTGGGTGTGGTGCAAGCGGTGGCCAGTGGCGCCCGTGATCTCAAGGAAATTGCCCGGCTGATCGGCACCACACGCAGCACCACCCATCGTCTAGCCAGTTGCCTGGTCGATGAGCGTTACCTGCGCGTGGTGCCGCAAGTCGGTTATCTGCTCGGGCCGAAGTTGATCGAGCTGGGTTTCCAGGCGCGCGAAGAGTTGCCGCTGGTGACCCTGGCTGGGCCGTATCTGGACGAGTTATCCGCGCTGACTGGTGACACCGTGCATTTGGGCATTCGTGAAGGCGACGAGGTGCTGTATCTGCTGAAGAATCCGGGCCGCAATGGTCCGGAAATGCGTTCGCGGGTCGGCCATCGCATGCCGTTGGCGCGCACCGGGATTGGCAAGGCGTTGATGCTCGATGATTCGCCGAAAGATTGGCAGCGTCTGTACGACATCAGCCTGCCGGCGGGTGGGAAAAGTCAGTTCTGGCCGCAGCATCCCCAGCAGTCGTGGGAACAGCTTGAGCAGCGCATGACCGAGTACGTCGCCGGTGGCTACGCGTTTGATCTGGAAGACAACGAACCGTCGATCCGCTGCGTGGCGGCGCCGATTCGCGATGCGAGCAAGGGCATTGTCGCGGCGATCAGTATCGCCAGCACCGTGCCGTACATGCCGCTGGAAAAAATGGCCGAGCTGATTCCCCTGATCAAAGGGGTCACAGCCCGGCTCTCGGCAGAGCTAGGCCTGAAGGTTTAAACCTTGAGCGTCGCCATGTCGATGACGAAACGGTACTTCACGTCGCCGGCGATCATGCGCGCGTAAGCCTCGTTGATCTGGCGGATGTCGAGCATTTCGATATCGCAGGTGATGTTGTGTTCGGCGCAGAAATCCAGCACTTCCTGGGTTTCGGCAACGCCACCGATCAACGAACCGGCCAATACGCGACGGCTCATCACCAGTTTGCCGGCGTGTACCGGTGGATCAACCGGCTCGATCAAACCGACCAGAATGTGCACGCCGTCGAAGCGCAGGGTGTCGAGGTACGGGTTGAGATCGTGCTGCACCGGAATGGTGTCGAGCAGGAAGTCGAAGTAACCGGCAGCCGCTTTCATCTGCTCGGCGTCGGTGGAGACGATCACGTGATCGGCACCCTGACGGCGGCCTTCTTCAGCCTTGCTTGCCGAACGGGTGAACAGCGTCACTTCGGCGCCCATGGCTTTAGCGAACTTGATGCCCATGTGGCCCAGACCGCCCATGCCGAGAATCCCGACCTTGTCACCGGCCTTGACGCCGTAGTGCTTGAGCGGCGAGTAGGTGGTGATGCCGGCACAGAGAATCGGTGCGGCGCTGGCGAGGGCCAGTTTTTCCGGGATGCGCACGACGAAGTGTTCGCTGACGACGATGCTGTCGGAATAACCGCCCATGGTGTTGCTGCCATCGACCCGATCCGGAGTCGCGTAGGTCATGGTCGGACCTTCGAGGCAATATTGCTCAAGGTTCGACTGGCACGCTTCGCAAGTGCGGCACGAGTCGACCATGCAGCCGACGCCGACTAGATCGCCTACTTTGTGCTGGGTGACATTCGCACCAATCGCGGTGACTTTTCCGACGATCTCATGGCCCGGCATCAACGGGTAAACGGCGATGCCCCATTCGTTGCGCGCCTGGTGGATATCGGAGTGGCAGACGCCGCAGTAGAGAATCTCGATGGCGACGTCGTCGGCGCGCGGGCTGCGACGTTCGAACTTCATCGGGGCGAGGGGAGTGGTGGCCGATTGGGCGGCGTAGCCGATGGCGGTGTACATATGAAACCTCGCAAAAGCAGTGACAGGTGAGGCGGCGCATTTTGGGCGTCGACTGACCGGTCGGCCATGACGATTCCTCCGGGTCTCATGCCTAATCCTCCGGCATACGGGTTTGATCGGTCGCATTGGCAAAAGGATCTGCCATGATGTTTTCATCCCCTATTTCCGTGATTTTTTGTGAAGAACAATTCGATGCAATTAACCCGTCATCTTGATGCCAATGCGCGGCTGGTTTCGCTGATCGAACCGCTGGCGCTGCGCGATGGTTACAGTCAGACCGGGTTGCCCGGTGTGCAGGTGTTGCGCGCCAGTTGCGACGTTGCCCGCGGGCCGCACATTTATGAACCGAGTCTGATGATCATCGCCCAGGGCAGCAAACTGGCGTTTCTCGGGCCACGCACCATGGAATACGGCGCCGGGCATTATCTGATTCAGGCGCTGCCGGTGCCGTTCGAATGTGAGACCTTCGCCTTGCCGGATGCGCCGTTGCTCGGTGTGTCGGTGGCGATTGATCGGGTGTTGCTCGGTGAGTTGGTGCTGGCCATGGGCTTGGCACCGGGGCGGCATATTCCCGCGCAGACGCCGGAGTCGATGACCTCGGTGGTGCTCGACGATGACATGCGTGGCTGTGTCGAGCGCTTGCTCAGTTGCCTGCACGATCCGCTGGAATGCCAGATTCTCGGGCCGGCGCGGGTGCGCGAATTGTTGTTCACCGCGTTGCGCGGACCGCAGGCCGATGTGTTGCGGGCGCTGGTCGAGCAGCAGGGGCAATTCGCGCGGGTGGCGGCGTCGATCAGTCATCTGCATGCGCATTACACCGAGCCGTTGAATGTCGAGACGCTGGCCGGTTGCGCGAACATGAGCGTGTCGACCTTTCATGAGCATTTCAAGCGCAGCACGTTGTTGTCGCCGGTGCAGTATCTGAAGCGTTTGCGCTTGTTGAAGGCGCAGACGTTGTTGGTCGCCGAAGGCTTGGGTGTGGCGCAGGTGGCGCATCGGGTGGGATATCAGAGTACGTCGCAGTTCAGCCGTGAGTACAAGCGCTATTTCGAGCGCAGCCCGGGTGACGAGCGCGCTGCCTGAGCTGACGAAGATCCCCTGTAGGAGTGAGCCTGCTCGCGATAGGGGTGTGTCAATCAGCATCATCGTCAACTGACACACCGCAATCGCGAGCAGGCTCACTCCTACAGGGTTCGGCGGTGTTGCAGGAATTGTGGGCAACAAAAAGGCCCCCGAATCGGGAGCCTTGTTGTTCAGCTTTTCGACTTACATATTCGGGTAAGTCGGGCCGCCAGCGCCTTCCGGCGTGACCCAGGTGATGTTCTGCGAAGGGTCCTTGATGTCACAGGTCTTGCAGTGCACGCAGTTCTGGGCGTTGATCTGGAAGCGTTTTTCGCCGTCTTCCTTGGTGATCACTTCGTATACACCTGCCGGGCAGTAGCGCTGCGCCGGTTCGTCGTACAGCGGCAGGTTCTTGCTGATCGGGATGCTCGGGTCGGTCAGCTTCAGGTGGCACGGCTGTTCTTCTTCGTGGTTGGTACCGGAGATGAACACCGAGCTGAGCTTGTCGAAGCTGAGTTTGCCGTCCGGTTTCGGGTAGTCGATCTTCTTGCAGTCGGCCGCGAGCTTGAGGCAAGCGTAATCCGGCTTGGTGTCGTGCAGAGTGAACGGCAGTTTGCCGGCGAAGATGTTCTGATCCAGCCAGTTGAAACCGCCGCCGACGATAGCGCCGAACTTGTGGATCGCCGGGCCGAAGTTGCGGCTGGCGAACAGTTCGTCGTAGAGCCAGCTCTTCTTGAACGCGTCCACATAAGTGGTCAGTTCTTCAGTGCCGTCCTTTTCCGCGAACAGCGCGTCAGCCACCGATTCAGCGGCGAGCATGCCGGACTTCATCGCGGTGTGGCTGCCTTTGATCTTGGCGAAGTTCAGGGTGCCGAGGTCGCAACCGATCAGCGCGCCGCCCTTGAAGACCATTTTCGGCAGCGAGTTCAGGCCACCTTTGCAGATCGCGCGGGCGCCGTAGCTGATGCGCTTGCCGCCTTCGAGGTACTGCGCCAGCACCGGGTGATGCTTGAGGCGCTGGAACTCGTCGAATGGCGACAGGTAAGTGTTGCTGTAGGACAGGTCAACGATCAGACCGACCACCACCTGGTTGTTTTCCAGGTGATAGAGGAACGAGCCGCCGGTGTTTTCGGTGCCCATGATATCCAGCGGCCAGCCGGCGGTGTGCACCACCAGACCTGGCTGGTGTTTGGCCGGGTCGATTTCCCAGATTTCTTTCAGGCCGATGCCGTAGTGCTGGGCGTCGGCATCGCTGTCGAGGTTGTAGCGCTTGATCAGTTGCTTGCCGATGTGGCCACGGCAACCTTCGGCGAACAGCGTGTACTTGCCACGCAGTTCCATGCCCGGGGTGTACAGGCCTTCTTTCGGGTTGCCTTCGCGGTCGACGCCGAGATCACCGGTGATGATCCCGCGCACCACGCCTTGCTCGTCGATCAGCGCTTCCTGAGCGGCAAAGCCTGGGTAGATTTCTACACCGAGGTTTTCGGCCTGCTGGGCGAGCCAGCGGCACAGGTTGCCGAGGGAAATAATGTAGTTGCCTTCGTTGTGCATGGTCTTGGGCACAAAGAAGTCAGGAATCTTCTGCGCGTTTTCGGCGTTTTTCAGCACGAAAATATCGTCGCGGGTCACTGGCGTGTTCAGCGGGGCGCCGAGTTCTTTCCAGTCCGGGAACAGTTCGTTCAGAGCGCGTGGTTCGAACACGGCACCGGAGAGGATGTGTGCGCCGACTTCGGAGCCTTTTTCGACCACGCAGACGCTGATTTCCTTACCGGCTTCGGCGGCCTTCTGCTTCAGACGGCAGGCGGCGGACAGGCCAGCGGGGCCGGCACCGACGATGACCACGTCGAATTCCATGTATTCGCGTTCCACAGGCTATCTCCTACTCAAGGCTCAACAGTTTTTTTTCTAATTTGGAGGTTTGATGTCGCATCCGCTATTCCTTTACGTTAACGTCAAGGGGAATATTGGAGAACAGACCTTTCTCTCTAGGCGGCGCATTATATCTACACCACTCCGAGCGTCCAATACAAACGTTTGTTTGAATCGGCTCCAGCCCAGAGAAATCAAAGAAGCGCGGCTTATGAATGGTCATTTTGCTGTATTGACCGGAATAGGCGTTCCGGTCAAGATACGGGCGGTTTTGCGCTCGTCGTAGGCAGACTGGCGGTTTCAAGAGCACGTCTAAAGACAGGGCACAGGTGGTTGAGAGTGATGCGCAGCGCAGTCTGGCGCGCAGTTTACACAGCGTGAGGATCAATGACTTGTCGGTCACCACTGACGAACGGTCGCACCCCCTCACATCGTGGAATCATTTCGCACCCCGGTCGGCGTTTTTAGAGGTGCCCTTTTAGCCTGATGAGCATCAACCGCCAGGTTCGCCTAGGCGACTTTCTTTTCACCGGAGAGTAACGAGGAATCCATGAAGGTTCTTGTAGCTGTCAAACGCGTTGTGGATTACAACGTCAAGGTTCGCGTCAAGGCGGACAATTCCGGCGTCGATCTCGCCAACGTCAAGATGTCGATGAACCCGTTCTGCGAAATCGCAGTGGAAGAAGCCGTACGCCTGAAAGAGAAAGGCGTTGCGACTGAAATCGTCGTCGTCTCCATCGGCCCGACCACCGCTCAGGAGCAGCTGCGTACCGCACTGGCTCTGGGTGCCGACCGTGCCATCCTCGTCGAATCCGCCGAAGATCTGACTTCCCTGGCCGTTGCCAAGCTGCTGAAAGCTGTTGTCGACAAGGAACAGCCACAGCTAGTGATCCTTGGCAAACAAGCCATCGACAGCGACAACAACCAGACTGGCCAGATGCTCGCTGCACTGAGCGGCTACGGTCAGGGCACGTTCGCATCGAAAGTCGAAGTCTCTGGCGACAGCGTTGCTGTGACCCGCGAAATCGACGGCGGCGCGCAGACGGTTTCCCTGAAACTGCCGGCAATCGTAACCACCGACCTGCGTTTGAACGAGCCGCGCTATGCGTCCCTGCCAAACATCATGAAAGCCAAGAAGAAGCCTCTCGAAGTGCTGACTCCGGACGCTTTGGGCGTTTCCACCGCCTCCACCAACAAGACCCTGAAAGTCGAAGCGCCGGCTGCACGCAGCGCAGGCATCAAGGTCAAGTCGGTGGCTGAACTGGTCGAGAAACTGAAAAACGAAGCGAAGGTAATCTGATCATGACTATCTTGGTAATCGCTGAACACGACAATAAAGTGCTGGCCCCGGCCACACTGAACACCGTGGCTGCTGCTGCCAAAATCGGCGGCGACATCCACGTTCTGGTTGCCGGCCAAGGCGCTGGCGCCGTGGCTGAAGCCGCGGCGAAAATCGCTGGCGTGAGCAAAGTCCTCAACGCTGACAACGCCGCTTACGCGCATCAGCTGCCGGAAAACGTTGCTCCGCTGGTTGCAGAGCTGGGCGCTGGTTACAGCCACATCCTGGCCGCCGCCACCTCCAACGGCAAAAATATCCTGCCGCGCGTTGCTGCGCAGCTGGACGTTGACCAGATCTCCGAGATCATCTCGGTCGAAAGCGCTGATACCTTCAAGCGTCCGATCTACGCCGGTAACGCCATCGCTACCGTACAGTCGACCGCATCGATCAAAGTGATCACCGTGCGTGCCACCGGTTTCGACCCGGTTGCTGCTGAAGGTGGTTCGGCTGCTGTTGAAGCTGTTGGTGCTGCGCACGACGCTGGCACTTCGAGCTTCGTGGGTGAAGAACTGGCCAAGTCCGATCGTCCAGAACTGACCGCTGCCAAGATCGTCGTTTCCGGCGGCCGCGGCATGCAGAACGGCGACAACTTCAAACACCTGTACGCCCTGGCCGACAAGCTGGGTGCTGCCGTCGGTGCTTCGCGCGCCGCGGTCGACGCAGGTTTCGTACCCAACGACATGCAGGTCGGTCAGACCGGCAAAATCGTTGCGCCACAGCTGTACATCGCCGTCGGTATCTCCGGCGCGATCCAGCACTTGGCCGGTATGAAAGACTCCAAGGTGATCGTTGCGATCAACAAGGACGAAGAAGCGCCGATCTTCCAGGTGGCCGATTACGGTCTCGTGGCGGATCTGTTCGAAGCCGTCCCTGAGCTGGAGAAGCTGGTCTAATCCAGCGGCTTCACTTATAAAGAGCCCGACCTTTTGGTCGGGCTTTTTTTTGTCTCGGATTTGAGTGGGAGCGTGTTGCCATGGATCTGCGTTGCGGATGGTTGTTGGGATTGGCCCTGTTGCCGGGGCTGGTGATGGCCGCCGGAAAATGCGAGCGCCTTGTCGTCACCGGCAGCCCGGATGCACCGCCGTATCTGTGGCAGGACCCGCAGAATCCCAAGCAGTTGATCGGCGCCAGTGCCGACCTGTTACAGCAAGTGGCCAAGGATCTCGGCATCAAAGTCGAATTGCTCTACGCCGGCAAACGCTCGCAAGCCCTCGACGAAGTGCGCAGTGGGCGCATGGACATGCTCGCCGATGCGCCGCTGACCTTCAATGAGCTGGAAAACCTCGACTACATCCATCCGCCATTGCTGGAAAACGACTATCTGGTGTGGACACGCAAAGGCTCGACGCTGGTCTACGGCGAAGCCAAAGACCTGCACGGCCACGCGGGTGCGCTGTCGGAAAAGTCTCGAATCACCCAGGCATTCGGCACTTTCGCCGAGCAGAATCTGACCCTGATCAAGACAGCCAACCTCACCCAGGCGCTACAGAAACTGCTCCTCGGTGAAGTGGAATATGTACTTGCCGGTCGCTACTCGGGCATGGCCGCCGCGCAGGCGTTGGGCATGGCCAATGACTTGCTGGCGTTCGAGCAACCCATCGATCGCCCGGGGCTGTTCCTCGCGGTTTCGCATAACTCGGCCTGCAACGATCCGTGGTTGCGCGGACAGCTAGCCAAAAAGATGACAGAATTGCCCGCGTCCGGACTGACGGAAGCCGCGCTGCAACGCAATATCGAGCGCTGGAAGGCGCAGCAGCAACAGCCGCAACCACCTGTCAGTGCCCCAAAACAGTAGGGATTCTTAGTGAGTATTCGACCTCTTTTCGCGGCTGTGGCCGTTCTGGCTCTGGCCGGTTGCGCGACCGATCCGGCACCCAATGAGCAAATGCGCCTGACCGAACAAGCCATCACCCAGGCCAAGGCTGTTGGCGCCACCGCCGACGAAGTGCCGGAAATGAAACTGGCCGAAACCAAATACAACCGCGCCAAAGGCAACATGGCTGACGAGTCCTACCGGAATGCGCGCATGCGTTCCGAGCAGGCGGAACTGGATGCGCGTCTGGCCGAAGCCAAAGTGCTGACCCAAAAAAGTGAAGAGCAGGTGAATGTTCTCAATACCCGCATCGTCCGACTGCGCAAGCAACTGGGAGATGCCCAATGAGCTTCAAGTCGAAAGTTCTCGGCGGTCTGATTCTCGCCGGTTGCGCCAGCCTTTACGGCTGTGCCGGGCAACACAGCGAGTCTGCTCTGCAAGAAGCCAGCGCTGACTTCCAGAAGGTCAAGGAAGACTCCAACGTGCTGCGCATCGCGCCGAAAGACGTGATCCGTGCCGGTGAGTCGCTGGCCCGTGCCGATCGCCTGTCGACCTATTGGGGCAGCGGTTCCGACGTGGTGCATTACGCCTACCTGAGCCAGCGCTACAGCGAAATCGCCCGCGAGCACACCAATCAGGTGCTCAACGAAGAGCGCGCCGCCAAGCTCGAACTGGAACGTCAGCGTCTGCAACTGGCCCTGCGTGAGTCGAAATTGCTGAGCGTACAGCAGCAGGGCAAATGGCTGGAAGAACAGATCGTCGCACTGGCCACCACACAGACTGATCGCGGTTTGGTGATGACCCTCGGCGACGTGCTGTTCGACACCGGTGAAGCAGAGCTGAAAAACTCGGCCAACCGTGTGGTGCTGAAGATTGTGCAGTTCCTGCAACTGAACCCGAAACGCGTGGTGCGCATCGAGGGCTACACCGACAGCACCGGCGGCAAACAGGAAAACCTCAAACTGTCCCGTGACCGCGCACAATCGGTGGCGGACGTGCTGATGGACCTGGGCATCGACGACAAACGCATTCAGGTCGAAGGCTACGGCGACGAATACCCGGTGGACGCCAACGCTTCCGAGCGTGGGCGCGCACAGAACCGTCGGGTTGAAATCGTCTTCTCCGACGAAAAAGGCCAGCTCGGCGCCGCCCGTTAAGGGTTGCGTCTCTGGAAAGCCCGGGCTGTCATGCAGTGCCGGGCTTTTTTACGTCTGTCGAATGGCCCACAAATCAGTACAGTCAGGGGCAGACACCGCACTGTATGGTCGAGTAATGTGGCAACTGTCCCAGTACACTTCTAAACTGTTCCGGTATTGTTTCACACAAGAATAAAATGCCCGTGAAATCGAGTGCTGCGTCATGACCAATCTCTTGCTCTACCAACGTATTGCTCAGCAACTGGCCGAAGACATCCGCCGTGGTGTCTATCAACCGGGGGAGCGCGTGCCTTCGGTGCGCAAGATGAGTTCGCAGCTCAACGTCAGCCATGCGACGGTGTTGCAGGCTTACGCCAATCTCGAAGATCAGGGCTTGATTCGGGCGCGCCCGCAATCCGGTTATTACGTGCACCAGACACCTGCGCTGACTGCGCCGACGCCGGACATTGCCCGAGTCGAGCGTCCCGGTCTGGTCACTCGCAGCAGCATTATTCAACAGGTTCTGGTCGAGTCGCGCCGTGAAGGCGTGTTCCCGCTCGGTGCCGCCGTGCCGAGTGTCGATTACTTGCCGGTGCGCGCACTGCATCAGCAACTGGCCAAGGTCACCCGTTTCCATAGCCCACGCGCCTTCAGCTACATGTTCAGCCCCGGTTTTGAACCGCTGCGCCGGCAGGTGGCGATCCGCATGCGCGATGCTGGCGTGGTGGTCGATCCGTCAGAAGTGGTGATTACCCACGGTTGCGTCGATGCCCTGCAGATGTCGTTGCGTGTGCTGACCCGTCCGGGCGATCTGATCGCCGCCGAATCGCCAACCTATTACGGTCTGCTGCAACTGGCTGACCTGCTCGGCCTGAAAGTCATCGAGATTCCCAGCGATCCGGCCACCGGCATGAGCCTCGAAGCCCTGCAACTGGCGGCCAACCAATGGTCGATCAAAGCGCTGGTGCTGACCACGCGCCTGAGCAATCCGCTGGGCGGCACCATGCCCGAAGAACGACAGAAACAGTTGCTGCGCCTGGCCTCGGACTTCGATATCCAGATCGTCGAAGATGATATCTATGGCGAACTGATGTTCGAGCAAGGCAAAACCAAAGCGCTCAAGGCTTATGACCGGCTGGATCGGGTGATCTACTGTTCGAGTTTTTCCAAAACCTTGTCACCCGGTGTGCGCATCGGCTGGATGATCGCCGGCAAGTATCAGCAGGAAATCCAGCGCTTGCAGACCTTCAGCACCCACTCGGCGTGCAGCGTGACGCAGATGGCGATTGCCGCTTATCTGGAAAACGGTGGTTATGACCGGCATTTACGGTACATCCGCCAGGAATACCGGAAAAACCTCAGCGCCTTCCAGTTGGCGGTGCAGCAGTACTTCCCCGAAGGCACGCAAATGACCCGGCCCACGGGCGGTTTCATCCTTTGGGTGAGTCTGCCGGGCAGGGTCAATACACAAGAATTGCATGTGCGTGCGTTGCAGCAGGGCATCAGCATTGCCCCGGGGCTGATCTTCAGTAACACCGAGCAGTTCAACCACTGTATCCGCCTGAATTGCGGGATTCCGTGGAACCGCGAGGCGGAGCGGGCGTTGATGACTCTGGGTCTGTTGGCGACGCAACTGTGTCAGGAAACCGCTGGCGGATTCTGAACGAGCGGTGGGTGATGCTTGTCTTGTGGCGTTCAACAAGCGAGCATATGGCCCTCTGCCGTTAGCGTCGTTGGGTTCATGAAAGCGATTTTTCCTGCTGCTTGGGTGTTGCTGGGTTTGCTGATGATCGGTCATGCGCCTGGCGTCGTGGCCGCTGCAGTTCAGGAAAAACCGGCTGCGACGAGTCCCGCTAAAAAAGCCACGGCTGCGCAGAAGGCAGCTCCCGCGAAGAAACCTCAGCAAAAAGTCATCAAGAAGCGCAAGCCAGTCGCCTCGAAATCGAAACCCGCCAGTGAAGTGGTAAAAACCAAGTTGCCGTCGGCCAAACTCGATTTGAGCCTGCCCAAGGACATGGTCGAGGAATTGAAACCCCAAGGCACGGTTGAAATGCCCAAGCGCGAGCCGATCCTGCCGCAGATGTTTGGCGAGAAAAACAACGGATTCCAGCTCAACGGCCGCTTGCTCAGCAACGAAATGCAGTTGCAACTGCGCAACGAAGAGCGTCGCGAAGTCGAAGGTGCGGCGCTGGATTTTGAATTCAAGCAGTAAACCCGGCCCATCGGTGACCCGCGGACCAGACGCTTTGTCGGAGACTGGTCAGTCACATTGAGTTATCGCTAAAAACCCCGGTTCCGGGAATTTGAAACAGCCGTTTTAGCGGTTACTCTGTTCCCCGTCCTTTTTACACATCGCCCGTCGCGAGGAAACGTTCGTCATGAAATGCCGTGAAGGCTGTGGCGCCTGCTGCATTGCCCCCTCCATCAGTTCGCCGATTCCCGGCATGCCTGATGGCAAACCTGCCGGCGAACGTTGTGTGCAGCTCTCGGTCGAAAACCTGTGCAGCATTTTCGGCCGTCCGGAGCGCCCGGCAGTCTGCTCCGGCTTCGCGGCGGATGTCGAAGTCTGTGGTAGCAGCTCGGAAGAAGCGATCAAACTGATCGGCTGGTGGGAGCAGATGACGGCGGCGTGATGTGTCAAACGAACGGAACTTCAACAATAAGGAATAAGACTATGGGTTCGCTGCATCGTATCGCTGTGTTGTGTGGTTTGACCGCTGTGCTGGCCACGTCCGTCGCTCAGGCTGAAGACTGGAAAGTCGCCAAGAACGAGGACGGCATCAAGGTGTCCCTGAGTGAAGTGCCGGGTTCGGACTACAAGTCCTATCAGGGCGTTGCGCTGATGAAAACCACCGTTGCCAAACTGCGCGCACTGCAGGAAGACGTCTCCGGCGCGTGCGCCTGGATTCACGAGTGCAAGACCCAGAAACTGCTCAAGCACGAAGGCGACAAGAGCTGGACCTATAGCCAGTTCAATACGCCTTGGCCGGTAACTCCGCGTGACTCGGTGATCGAAGTCACCACCGTCGAAGGCGCCGACGGCAGCCTGACCCGCAACCTCAAAGGTCTGCCGACGTACGTTCCTGAAGAAAAAGGCTTTGTCCGCGTGCAGCAGGTCAAAGGCTTCTGGAAGTTCGTACCGAAGGGCGACCAGGTTGAAGTGACCTATCAAGTGCACACCGAGCCAGGCGGCAGCGTGCCGGCGATGGTTGCCAACAAGTTTGTCGTCGATGCGCCGTTCAATACCTTGAAAGCTCTGAAAGAACGCGCCGAGAAGTAAAGTCGCGTGTACAGGCAAACGCCCCGATCGATTCGGGGCGTTTTGTTTTGTATCTATATTGTGTTTCCAGATATGCGTTGCACGAAATTTTCACAAAGTGTTCCCGACAATTCGCCCGCGCTGTTTGCCCGCTGCTGCAAATGAAAGTGTCTGGCGGCGGGGCAGTAATCAATGGCAATGGTGCGGGTGATCGTGCAACATTTGCGCACTGCGCAAGCCCCGGGGTCGGGAATGACCAATAGAGGGCATGGCGCCGCTGTATTTTTGCAACTTCAACTTCCAATGGGTCCTAAAACGACATGGCAAACCCGGACGCCCTGAATCAGCAGCGATCTTCTGCTCGCCTGCTGCAACCGACCGTCAAATCGCATCTGGCCTACACGCTGCTGTGTGCACTGGTCATGATGGTGATGTTTTCCGTGCTGCGCCTCGCGCTGCTGGTCTACAACCGCGAGATGATCCTCGATACCCCGGCTTCGACCTTCCTCGAAGCCTTCGCCAATGGCCTGCGTTTCGACCTGCGCCTGGTGGTTTACCTGTGCATTCCGCTGGTGCTGGCACTGTTCAGTGCGCGCGCCATGGCTGCGCGCGGTTTCTTCCGTCTGTGGCTGACGGTCGCGTCGAGCATTGCGCTGTTCCTCGGCCTGATGGAGATGGACTTCTACCGTGAGTTCCACCAGCGCCTCAATGGTCTGGTGTTCCAGTACGTGAAAGAAGACCCGAAAACCGTGATGAGCATGCTCTGGTACGGTTTTCCGGTAGTTCGCTACTTGCTGGCGTGGGCAATTGGCACCGTCATCCTGACGCTGGCGTTCAAAGGCGCCGACCGTGCCACCCGTCCGCGCGGGCCTTTCAGCGGCGGCAGCGTCAGCAGCCGTCAGGTCGCGCCGTGGTACACCCGTCTGGCGGTGTTCGTGGTCTGCCTGCTGATCTGCGTGGTCGCCGCTCGCGGCACTCTGCGTCAGGGCCCGCCAATGCGTTGGGGTGACGTCTACACCACCGATTCCAACTTCGCCAACCAGCTCGGCCTCAACGCCACGCTGTCGCTGATCGAGGCCGCCAAGTCGCGCATGGGCGAAGATCGCGACAACATCTGGAAAGCCACGTTGCCGCAGGAGCAAGCGCAGAAAGTCGTGCGTGACATGCTGCTGATGCCTGACGACAAACTGGTCGATGCCGATATTGCCGCCGTGCGCCGTGATTACACGCCGCCGGCCGACAAGACCCTGCCGATCAAGAACGTCGTGGTGATCCTGATGGAAAGCATGGCCGGTCACTCGGTCGGTGCATTGGGCGCGCCAGGCAACATCACGCCATACCTGGACAAACTGTCGAAGGAAGGCCTGCTGTTCGACCGCTTCTTCTCCAACGGTACGCACACCCACCAGGGCATGTTCGCGACCATGGCCTGCTTCCCCAACCTGCCAGGTTTCGAATACCTGATGCAGACCCCGGAAGGCAGCCACAAGCTGTCCGGTCTGCCGCAGGTGCTCAGCGCCCGTGACTACGACGACGTGTACGTCTACAACGGCGACTTCGCCTGGGACAACCAGTCGGGCTTCTTCAGCAACCAGGGCATGACCAACTTCGTTGGCCGTAACGACTTCGTCAACCCGGTGTTCTCCGATCCGACCTGGGGCGTGTCCGACCAGGACATGTTCGACCGTGGCCTGCAGGAGCTGAAAGCACGCGAGAACGGCAAACCGTTCTACGCGCTGCTGCAAACCCTGTCCAACCACACGCCATACGCCTTGCCGACGCCATTGCCGGTCGAGCGCGTAACCGATCGCGGCTCGCTCAACGAGCACCTGACCGCCATGCGCTACTCCGACTGGGCACTGGGTCAGTTCTTCGAGAAGGCGCGCAAAGAGCCGTACTTCAAGGAAACCCTGTTCGTCATCGTCGGCGACCACGGTTTCGGCAACGAGCGCCAGATTACCGAAATGGACCTGGGCCGCTTCAACGTGCCGATGCTGATGATTGCGCCGGGCATTCAGGAGAAGTTCGGTACCCGTGACCACACTGTCGGCACGCAGATCGACATCGTGCCGACCATCATGGGCCGTCTCGGTGGCGAAGTGCGTCATCAGTGCTGGGGCCGTGACTTGCTCAACCTGCCGGAAGGCGACACCGGTTTCGGTGTGATCAAGCCATCGGGCAGTGAGCAGACCACCGCCATCGTCACGGCCGACCAGATTCTGGTGTTGCCGAGAGACAAAGACATGGGGCCGAAGATGTGGCAGTACCAGCTAGGTGCCAACCCGCACGCCGAAGTCATTCCAAATGCACCGCGCACCGCCGAGTTGAAGCTCAAACTCGAAGCGTTCCTGCAAACGGCGACCAAAAGCCTGATGGATAACACCGCTGGCGTGATTCACGGCAAGCCGGATTGATCGCTTGCCGAGAATAAAATCCGCGCAATAAAAAAGAGGCCCTGAACAGGGCCTCTTTTTTTTGCGCTTGAATCGTTATATCCGACCGAGTAACAGCAGGACCAACAGCACCACCAACACCACGCCGATAATGCCCGATGGACCGTAACCCCAACTTCTGGAGTGCGGGAAGACCGGCAGACCACCGATCAGCAACAGGATCAGGATAATGATTAGAATTGTGCCCATGTCGATTTCCTTGTTGATAGTGTTCGAGAAGTCTTGGTATTCCAGGGCGACTGGAGACTAAGTAATTCCAGACGGCTTACAAATTCCGACCGGTGCGCGTGAAAGAAAATTCAATGTTTTTTTAATGTATTTGGATCGCAGACTTATTTCCTTTTTTCCTCTCGTCTAGTTCAGAACTCAGACCATTTCCGGGAATCCAACGCGCCACGGTTTGCCCTCACCATTCAGCACTCTGATGGAGCGTGGGCGCGCGCCGATCCTTCGCTACACTCGGCGCATCTTCCCCGGAACAACAAGGCTGTGTGCTATGCAAAATCGCATGATGATCACTGGTGCGGGCTCGGGCCTGGGTCGCGAAATCGCGCTGCGCTGGGCGCGTGAAGGCTGGCAACTGGCCTTGTCCGATGTCAGCGAACCCGGCCTGCAGGAAACCCTGAAAATGGTCCGCGAAGCGGGCGGTGACGGTTTCACTCAGCGCTGCGATGTGCGTGATTACAGCCAGCTCACCGCATTCGCCCAAGCCTGCGAAGAGAAGCTCGGTGGCATCGACATCATCGTCAACAACGCCGGTGTTGCGTCGGGCGGTTTCTTCAGCGAGCTGTCGCTGGAAGACTGGGACTGGCAGATCGCGATCAACCTGATGGGCGTGGTCAAGGGCTGCAAAGCGTTTCTGCCGCTGCTTGAGCAAAGCAAAGGCAAAATCATCAACATCGCCTCCATGGCCGCACTGATGCAAGGCCCGGCGATGAGTAATTACAACGTGGCCAAGGCTGGCGTGGTGGCGCTTTCGGAAAGTCTGTTGATTGAACTGGCGCAACAGGAAGTCGGCGTGCATGTGGTCTGTCCGTCATTCTTCCAGACCAATCTGCTCGACTCTTTCCGTGGCCCGACGCCGGCGATGAAAGCGCAGGTCGGCAAGTTGCTGGAAAGTTCGCCGATCACCGCGGCGGATATCGCCGACTACATTTATCAGCAAGTAGCGGCCGGCGAATTCATGATCCTGCCCCACGAACAAGGCCGCATGGCCTGGGCAATCAAGCAGAAGAACCCGCAACTGCTCTACAACGAAATGACTTCCATGGCGGAAAAAATGCGCGCCAAAGCCAAACAGAACAACGGCTGACCTTGCCCGTTGCAGACGGCGTCGTTAGGGTGGCCGCAATGGTCACCCTGTCGAGACGCGTCAATGCTCAATTACTTGTGGTTTTTCCTCGCGGCGCTGTTTGAAATCGCCGGTTGTTTCGCCTTCTTCATGTGGCTGCGTCAGGGTAAAAGTGCGTTGTGGGTGATTCCTGCGCTGCTCAGTCTGACCTTGTTCGCACTGTTGTTGACCCGCGTTGAAGCCAACTACGCCGGACGTGCCTATGCCGCATATGGCGGGATCTACATCGTTGCGTCGATTGGCTGGCTGATGGTAGTCGAGCGGGTGCGCCCATTGGGATCTGACTGGATCGGCGTGGCGTTGTGCGTGATCGGCGCCAGCGTGATTCTGTTCGGCCCGCGCTTTTCTGCGGCCTGACGGCTATTTGTCGGAAACGTCTGACGGCTCGATGCGAGTATGGGTGTAAGGCAAAACTGATTTGTTCGCCGTGCATTGTAGAGCTGCCGCAAGCCGCGCATCTTCAGGGTTCGCTAACCCTGAAGGACGAATCTCATGCTTGTACTCAGCCGTGTCGTTGGTGAGTTGATTTCAATCGGTGACGACATCACCTTGCGCGTTCTGTCAGTGAACGGTTCCAGCGTGCGTTTTGGCGTCGAGGCGCCACAGAAGGTCAACGTGCACCGCGCCGAGGTCTATGACCGGATCAAGCGCAAGCAGGCCACCGAAAAGCTCCGCTGAGGATTTTCAGTCGAACAGATGCTTGGGCACATCGTGCTTGAGCATCAACTGGCACTGCTCGCTTTCCGGGTCGAAGACGATCAGCGCCTGGCCTTTGGTCAATGCCTGACGCACGCGCAGTACGCGGGTTTCCAGCGGCGTGTCATCGCCATTGTCGGTGCCGTCGCGGGTGACGAAATCTTCGATGAGGCGGGTGAGGGTGTCGACTTCAAGAGCGTCGTAAGGAATGAGCATGGGCACCTCGGCTGAATCAATGGCGGGATGCTACGGCGATTGCTGGTTGCCTGCCAGTTTTGTGTTGCTTGATCTGGCCCCTTCGCGAGCAGGTCGAATCGTCGCACCGTCGCTCCCACACTTGGAAATGGGTTCCCTGTGGGAGCGAGCCTGCTCGCGAAGGCGATGGTTCTGCCAACAAAGATTTAACTGTCGGATCGCTGCCCCACCAGACTGTCCACCGACGGCACCCGCGTATCGCTCTCCATCTGCGTGTCATGTTCAATCTGATGACTGAAGCGATCGAGCGAGGCATTCGCCGGCGCTGCATCACTGGCAAATACCGGCGGACTCAAGATGTAAGCCCCCAGCAAGCGACTGAGTGCCGCCAGGCTGTCGATGTGCGTACGCTCATAACCATGGGTCGCATCACAACCAAAAGCCAGCAGGGCCGTGCGGATATCGTGGCCCGCCGTCACCGCTGAATGCGCATCGCTGAAGTAATAGCGGAACAGGTCACGGCGCACCGGCAGTTCATTTTCACCGGCCAGACGCAGCAAATGTCGCGACAAGTGATAGTCGTAAGGGCCGCCGGAATCCTGCATCGCCACACTCACCGCGTGTTCGCTGGAATGCTGCCCCGGTGCGACCGGCGCGATGTCGATGCCGACAAATTCACTGACGTCCCAAGGCAATGCCGCCGCCGCGCCGCTGCCGGTTTCCTCGGTGATGGTGAACAGCGGGTGGCAGTCGATCATCAGTTCCTGACCACTGTCGACGATGGCTTTAAGTGCCGCGAGCAGTGCCGCAACCCCGGCCTTGTCATCGAGGTGACGGGCGCTGATGTGGCCGCTTTCGGTGAACTCCGGCAGCGGGTCGAACGCGACCACGTCGCCGATGCTGATACCCAGGGAATCGCAATCGGCCTTGGTCGCGCAATAGGCGTCCAGGCGCAGTTCGACGTGGTCCCAACTGATCGGCATTTCATCGACGGCAGTGTTGAACGCGTGCCCGGAGGCCATTAGCGGCAAGACACTGCCGCGAATCACGCCGTTGTCGGTAAACAGGCTGACGCGGCTGCCCTCGGCGAAACGGCTCGACCAGCAGCCGACCGGGGCGAGGGTCAGGCGCCCGTTGTCCTTGATCGCACGAACGGCGGCGCCGATGGTATCCAGGTGCGCGGAAACGGCGCGGTCGGGGCTGTTTTTCTTGCCTTTGAGTGTGGCGCGAATGGTCCCGCGCCGGGTCATTTCGAACGGGATGCCGAGTTCTTCCAGACGCTCGGCGACGTAGCGCACGATGGTGTCGGTGAACCCGGTAGGGCTGGGAATGGCGAGCATTTCCAGCAGGACTTTTTGCAGGTAGTTGAGATCCGGTTCGGGGATTTGCGTGGTCATGGAAACTCCTGATGGGTTGAGCACACCGATGGTTTCGATGAGGAAATATGGGTGGTGGATTTAAGGGCCTCTTCGCGAGCAGGTCGAATCGTCGCACCGTCGCTCCCACAGGGGAATGCATTCCAAATGTGGGAGCGAGCTTGCTCGCGAAGGCGTCAGCCCAGACAAAGCGGATTCAAGAAACAACCGGCTGACTATGCGGAAACAACAAGTCGACAAACCGCTCCGCCGTCGGCTGCGGTTCATGATTGGCCAACCCGGCGCGTTCGTTGGCCTCGATAAACACGTACTCAGGCTGATCCGCCGCCGGCACCATCAAGTCGAGGCCGACCATTGGAATATCCAGCGCCCGCGCCGCCCTTACCGCGGCATCGACCAACGTCGGGTGCAGAATCGCTGTGACATCTTCCAGCGTGCCGCCAGTGTGCAAATTCGCCGTACGGCGCACAAACAGATGCTCGCCGGCTGGCAGAATGCTGCTGTAGTCATAACCCGCCGCATGCAAAGTGCGCTGGGTTTCGTGATCCAGTGGAATCTTGCTTTCGCCGCTGGTGGCCGCTTGCCGCCGACGGCTCTGCGCCTCGATCAATGCGCCTACCGAATGCTGACCATCGCCGACTACTTCTGCCGGTTTGCGAATCGCCGCCGCGACCACTTCAAAGCCAATCACCAGAATCCGCAGATCGAGGCCTTCGTGGAAGCTTTCGAGCAGCACGCGGCTATCAAATTGCTTCGCCGTTTCGATGGCCTGCTGCACCTCTTCGATGCTCTGCAAATCCACGGCCACGCCTTGGCCTTGTTCGCCGTCGAGCGGTTTCACCACCACCCGTTGATGTTCATCGAGAAAGGCCAGATTGTCGTCGGCATTTCCGGCCAGTTGCTGCGACGGCAGATTCAAACCGGCGCCTTTCAGCACCTTGTGCGTCAGGCTTTTGTCCTGGCACAGGCTCATGCTGATCGCGCTGGTCAGGTCGCTCAGCGATTCTCGGCAACGCACGCGACGGCCACCATGGCTGAGGGTGAACAGCCCTGCGTCGGCATCGTCGACCTGCACGTCGATACCGCGCCGATGGGCTTCTTCAACGATGATCCGCGCATACGGATTGAACTGTGCCTCCGGGCCGGGGCCGAGAAACAGCGGCTGATTGATGCCGTTCTTGCGCTTGATGGCAAAGGTCGACAGGTTGCGGAAACCGAGCTTGGCGTAAAGGTTTTTCGCCTGGCGGTTGTCGTGCAACACCGACAGATCCAGATAGCTCAAGCCGCGACTCATGAAGTGCTCGATCAAGTGCCGCACCAGCACTTCGCCAACCCCCGGCCGCGAGCATTGCGGATCAACCGCGAGGCACCACAGGCTGCTGCCGTTTTCCGGGTCGTTGAAAGCCTTGTGATGATTCAGACCCATGACGCTGCCGATCACTGCGCCGCTGTCTTCGTCCTCGGCCAGCCAGTACACCGGGCCGCCCTGATGATGCGGAGTCAGCCGCGTGGCATCGATCGGCAACATGCCGCGTGCCTGATACAACAGATTGATCGCCTGCCAGTCCGCCTCACTCTGTGCACGGCGGATACGAAAACCACGAAACACTCGGGTGGCCTGCCGGTAATCGCTGAACCACAGGCGCAAGGTGTCGGATGGGTCAAGGAACAATTGCGTCGGCTCCAGACCGAGAATCTGCTGCGGCGCAGCGACGTACAATGCGATGTCGCGCTCACCGGGTTGCTCTTTCAGCAACTCTTGAGCCAGCGATGCCGGATCGGGAAAGGTGTGGCCGATCAGCAACCGGCCCCAGCCGCAATGCAGCGCAATCGGGTCGGCGGCCAGCGTGCTGCCGTCTTCGGCCAGACGTGCCTGCAAGCGTTCATAGGACGGTGTCTGACCGCGTAGCAGCCGTTGGTTGATGGCCGTGGCGTGGGGTTTCATCGATCAGATTCCTTGTTCACTGAGCCACAGATTCAGAGCTGCCAGTTGCCACAGCTTCGAACCGCGCAACGGCGTCAACTGGCCTTGCGGATCGGTCAGCAATTTGTCGAGCATGGCCGGGTTGAACAGGCCGCGATCCTGACTCGGATCAAGCAGCAGTTCGCGCACCCAGTTCAGCGTATCGCCCTGCAAATGCTTGAGGCCCGGGACCGGGAAATAGCCTTTTTTGCGGTCGATCACTTCACTCGGGATGACCCGGCGCGCGGCTTCTTTGAGCACTTGTTTGCCGCCATCGGGCAGCTTGAATTGGCCCGGCACACGCGCCGAGAGCTCAACCAGTCGATAGTCGAGAAACGGCGTACGCGCCTCAAGTCCCCAGGCCATGGTCATGTTGTCGACGCGTTTGACCGGGTCGTCGACCAGCATCACCGTGCTGTCCAGACGCAGCGCTTTGTCGACGGCAGCATCAGCGCCGGGTTGGGCGAAATGTTCCTTGACGAAGTCGCCGGCAGCGTCATGCGCAGTCAGCCATTGCGGCTGCACGGTGGCGGCGTAGTCGTCGTAGCTGCGGTCGAAAAACGCGTTGCGATAGGCCGCGTAAGGATCGGCCGCGCCGTCGACTTGCGGGTACCAGTGATAACCGGCGAACAGCTCATCAGCGCCCTGGCCGCTCTGCACAACCTTGCAGTGTTTGGCCACTTCACGGGAAAGCAGATAGAAAGCGATGCAGTCATGGCTGACCATCGGTTCGCTCATCGCACGGAATGCGGCGGGCAGTTGCTCGATGATCTCTTTCTCGTCGATGCGCAACTGATGGTGCTGCGTGCCGTAGTGTTTGGCGATCAGATCGGAATACTGAAACTCGTCACCGCGCTCACCGCCGGCATCCTGGAAACCGATGGAGAAGGTCGACAGGTTCTCCACGCCGACTTCACGCAACAGGCCGACGAGCATGCTCGAATCGACGCCGCCGGAGAGCAGCACGCCGACATCCACCGCCGCACGTTGACGAATCGCCACCGCTTCGCGGGTGCTGTCGAGGACGCGGTCGACCCAGTCTTCCAGCTTCAGGTTTTTCTCGTCTTCGTGCGGGCCGTAGGGCAGGGTCCACCAGGTTTTCTGCTCGGTGCGGCCATCGGCTTCAACGCGCATCCAGGTCGCCGGTGGCAGTTTTTCGATGCCGGCCAGCAGGGTGCGCGGCGCCGGGACCACGGCATGGAAATTCAGGTAATGATTGAGCGCCACCGGATCAAGGATCGGGTTGATGTCGCCGCCCTTGAGCAGCGCCGGCAATGCCGAAGCAAAGCGCAGGCGTTGGCCGGTGCGCGACAGGTACAACGGCTTCACGCCGAGACGGTCGCGGGCAATGAACAGGCGTTGCGCGTCGCGTTCCCAAATGGCAAAGGCGAACATGCCGTTGAGTTTCGGCAGCAGCGCTTCGCCCCAGGCGTGGTAGCCCTTGAGCAGCACCTCGGTGTCGCCACCGGAATAGAACGCGTAGCCCAGCGCTTCGAGTTCGGCACGCAGTTCCGGGAAGTTGTAGATCGCGCCGTTGAAGGCCAGCGACAGGCCGAGTTGGCTGTCGATCATCGGCTGCGCCGAGCCATCCGACAGGTCCATGATTTTCAGGCGACGATGACCCAGGGCAATCGGCCCTTGGGCATGGAAGCCCCACGCGTCGGGGCCGCGAGGGGCCAGGTGATGGGTGATTCTCTCGATCGCTGCAAGGTCTGCAGGTTGTTGATCAAAACGTAACTCGCCAGCTAATCCGCACATAAAGTCCTTACCGGTTTTTCCGTTGGGGAGGGGTCAAACGCTACCTCGCCAAAATGGCGGGTACTCAGAAACTGACCCGCCTCGGGAAATGGAGTTTTAGAACGATAAGTTATAAGGCTGCCGTTGGCTCAACATCACCGGCCAAGGATGACTTTTCCTTGAGATCCAACAGTTGATGGATCGCATGCAACTTTTCAGCGGACGTCCAGCCTTCTACGCCGGTAAACACTTCGCTTATAAGCGCATCCGTTGCGCAGGTGCGCAGACGCTTGCTGAAATCGTCAGTCAGTGATTCGCAGAGCATTCGGCGTTGTTGAAGCTCAGTGGGCTCTCGCCGCTGTTGATGGTTTGAGCTGCTGATGTCCGCTACGGGAACGGCGCACTGCCTGGCATCGGCGAGAAATGTATCCAGATGCCGACTGGCGATGTATTCGAACAACCGCTGCTTTAACGGGTGAAACGTAATGTCGTCAATAAACGAGATGGAAGACAAGTGACTTGTCAGAAACCCATTCTGATCTGTTTTGGGCAGTCGTGAGGCGAACAGTTTGCGCAATGAGGATTGCCCGAGCAGCTTGGCCGCCAGGGTGATTTTGCAGTTGTCTTCGTCAGGGTTGAGGTAAAAACCGGGGCCCGTATCATTAGGTACATATAGCAGGTAGCGGTCCTGGGTTGATTGATCTGTCAGGCGACAGGTAATTAAAACCGCGTCTACAAGATACTTGTCAAACAGTTGTACCGAATACAACTGGAGGGGTGCATTGTTAAAATTATCCCCGTTGGCAATATCTGCCGATCCGCGGCTCAGGTTTTTCAGCATGAACCACAGGGATTGATGGATGTCATTGCTGAAGTATTTGCTATAGGCCGCCAACTTCATGTTGAGTTTTGCCAGGCGCAGAGCATTCAATTTGACTGAAGACACGTTGAAAGTTCGCGATATGTAGTTTTGATACTGCACTCCAAGATCAAGCATGCGGCTCAATGCAGCGAATTGGCGGGCGCCAATCCTGGTGTTCGTGGAGCCCTCGGTTGGTATGTCTTGAGCGTCAGTGAGTGTCTCGCTATCGTCGGAAAAATAATGCGCTGCTGTTTCGATGTCGGTGAAGTTCAACATTGCAGCGTCGAGCAAGGTGTAGAGAGGCATCGCCTTGCTCGCGGAATGCCGGGGCTGGAGTCTGATCAAGTCCTGGGGATTGAGCTGACTGTTGTATTTATTTTGCAATGCCTCCTGAAGTCGTTGCCTGCAGAAGTCGTCTGGGGTTTTAAGCGGGGCTAACAAGTTGTCGAAAAAAACCTGGTAGGGATGTGCCTGTTCAAGAGTTTCTCGATGCTCGGTGATTTTCCTTTTATCTGCATTTACCAGTTTTTCCGACAGGTAATGTTCAATTGTTTTTGCAGTGTGCAGGTGTTTGATATTGACGGGTGTATCCGTTGCCGATGGGAGCATGTCAGTAAACTCGTTCCTTGAATTGAACTTCCATGGTAGGCGCAAGTGTTGCTCAGGAATAACGCCATTATTCAATGGTTTGCCGGTCGGGTTTAGCAGTATTTTGAATGCTGGATATAAATGGATACCGCACTGTCAACGGCGAAATATGCCGGTTTTGATACTGGCGAAAAATATCAGTTAAAAGTGTTTTATTTGACTTTGTATTGGTACGGTTAAACCTCAAACCTGCAATAAAGGACTATTGCCGATGATCACTACACAGAAAAAATCCGTATCGCCGGCGCTGACTCAGAACGGGATTCTCAGCGCCTTGCTCGAAGCCACCGGCGATCTGGACAGCGCCGAGGCATTGCAAAAGAGCCTGCCTGACATGCTGCTCAAGAGTTCGGCCGCCACCTTGGTTGCGCTCGATCAAACCGCGCGAGACTTGCACATCTCTCAACTGCAGGTCGACAAGGACCTGCTGCGGCTCACGCCTTTGAACACGTTCTGCAAAACCGAGTTGACCCGTGCGCTGAGCAGCAAGTGGTCAGCGGTATTCGACGTCGAGAAAGACCTGTTGAGTCTGCCGGGCCCCGATTGCGGTTGCCCGCCGACTTCCACCGATGGCGAGGCGATTGAAACGGTTCCGCATGCCACCCAGACGTTATTGCAAGCGGCGATGCAGAACTTCAGTGAGGACGAGGAAGCTGACGACTATCCCGTCGGCAGCCTTGTGCGCGTGGCCAGTAGGCCGTCAGGCGTGCCTGGGTTGACCCCGGCGTCGTTCGCCAGGTTCTGTCGCGAACTGGATCTGGGAAAGCGCTATCAGGAACATTTCCAGGCAGTGTTCGGCCTCAAGGACAGCGCCGGTGAAGTCGTAGCGACCAGCGCGATGACCCGCGACATTGCGACGATGAAAAAACACCTGCTGCAACTGGACATGCATCTGGCCGGGCTCAGGCAACACATCACACCGGCAGGTGTGCAGACGATCCAAAGCCTGATTGCCGCTGATGGCGTGGTGTCAGCGAAAATCCTGCAATACCAGCAACGCCCGTTGATCATGCAAGGCGTCGAGATACTCGACAGCTGTATCTGGGGCGTGGTGGTGTTTTCCGCCCGCTCGTTCGAGTTGTATCCGGATCAATGGTGCCTGGTGTACATGGCCAACGAGCCCGAAAGGCCCTTGTACGAATACCCGAGCTTTACCGCGTTCAAGCAGTACCTCACGCAGCAATTGAAGGTGAAAAGCTACAAGGACTATTTCGCCAACAGCATCGACGAAGATGACAAGGCGGACTTCTTCAAGACCTTCGCCGATACGGCGGATCTGGGGCACATCAGGCAGTTGCCGATCACCGTGCCACTGTTCGAATTCATGGTGCAGAGCCACGTCGGCAAACTGCAACTCGACGCCCGCAAACTCGCGGTGCCGACTGCTGACATCGATGAAGACGTGCGCCAGAAACGCCTGCTCGATTTTCTTCAGATGGGTGTGACGATTGCCTCGGTGGCCGGGTTTTTTGTGCCGGTCGTGGGGCAATTGATGATGGGCGTCGCGGTCGGACAACTGTTGGCGGAGGTATACGAGGGTGTCGAGGACTGGCGTCGCGGCGACCACCAGCAGGCGTTTTCACACCTGTTGAGCGTGGCGGAAAATATTGCCTTGATGGCGGCTTTTGGCGCCGGACAGAAGGTGGTAGGGACGCTTGGCCGCAAACTGGTCCTTGGTCATCCGGAGTTTTTCGGGCAGTTCAGTGCTGTCACCAATGCGCTTGGCAAACCGCGGTTGTGGAAGCCTGATCTTACGAGCTATGAGCATCGGCTGCCTGTGGGGTTTACGGTCGCCGCTGACTCCGAAGAGTTATACGAGATCAGCGGCAGCATCGTCGGTCGCGTCGATCATCGAATCGTTTCCGGGGCCATCGATACGCAGACCCATCGCTGGCGCCTGGCCCATCCCCAGCGCTTGCAAGCCTATGTCCCCGAGCTTGAGCGACATGTCGAGGGCGGCTGGCGATTTGCCGCTGAAGATCCTGCACAGTGGAACAGCGCGGCCTATACCCTCAAGCGCATGGACCCGCATCTGAGTGAATTCGTCGACAGCGATATCGACATTGTGCGCCGACTGAGTGGTGTCACCCACGATGAGTTGTACCGCGCCTTTAGCGACAATCTGGCGCTGCCGGTGCGGCTGCGCGACAGCGTGGAGCGGCTGCGCATCGGACGCCGGCTGCGCCAACTTATCCGTGAGTTGGAAAAAGGTGAAACGCATTCTGGCCAGCCGTTGCAGGAACAACTGCACGGTCTGCCGAAACTGCCGGGCTGGCCGACTGATCGTTATATTGAGGTCATCGATGACGACGCCAACGTCACGGCCAGGTATCCGGCCACCCGCATTGCCGATGACACCCTCAGCGTGGTTGTCAGCCAGGACCAGTTGGATAGCGGTCAATTACTTCAAACGGTGATCGATGGCCTCTATCAGAAAGAAGTCGATACGTTGCTGGGGACCAGGCCCAATGCCGACAGCGAAAGGCAGGCGCTGGCGAGAAATCTGGGTGCGACTTTGAAAGCGGATCGTCGTTCGGTTTTCGAGCGGATGTATCAACGTTATGACCAGAGCGATACTGACGAGGTGAAGAAGTTGCGCAGCGTCTTTGCAGACATCCCTGCGCGCTATGCCCAGCGTTTGATCGATCAGGCGCCGAGTGTCGAGCGCATCCATTTGCGCTCGACCGGGCGGGTGCCTTTGCGCCTCGCACAGAAAGTCCGCAACGCCACTGCCCAGGTGCGTCTTGATCGTGCGCTGAGCGGGCTGCACATGCCGCAGGTCGCCAATGCCGACAGCGAAAAACTGACTATCGGGTTACTACAGGGATTGAGTGGCTGGGACGCCGGACTGCGTCTTGTGCTGCGTGACAAGACGCTGACCGGGCCAGTGCTGGAGGCCATCGGCAGTGAGTCGGCGACACCGTTGAACACGTGCACGCTGGTCAAGTCCGGTGGCGGTTATGCAGTGTTCGCCGGCGACGGTAAATCCCTCGGTCGCGTGGCCGCGGGTCCCGACGACCTCTATGCCGCCATCCTCAAGGCACTCCCGCCGCGCCAGCGTAACGCTGCCGGTTTTGCCGATCCGGTCAGCGCTGACAGTGCGCGGCTGCGTAAACAACTGCTGCAGGTTGCGCTGGATGATCGTGAGGCCAGTGCCCGTCTATTGACCGATGGCAAATTTGCGGCGCCGGCCGCCGAAGTCGCGTGTATTCAAGCTGATCATGCATCGACCGCGACCGCTCATCCGCGGGCGCTACTGGGCAAGGTGAGAAAACTCTATCCGCGCTTTTCCGAGGCCCAGGCCAGCGAATTTATCGATGGGTTGGGCACCGACGCGCTGACCCGCGCGATCCGGGTAAAAGCGTTGCGCCGTGAGCGCGAGCAACTGCGCGACGTACTGGACGTCTGGAGTGAGGATCGAGTCGCGATGAAGGCGCTCGGTGGCGATGTGCGAGAAGTACGGCAAAGTCGCAAGTCGACGGCTGAGCAGATAGAGGATGGGTTCCGACGACTTTTCACGGTGAACGATGCAAGTGGCAAATCCGTCTACGCGCTGAATCTTGACGGGATGCGTGTGGGAAAATTGCCGACTTTGCCTTCAGGGCTGAACTTCGACCATGTAAAGCATTTGTCGCTGAAGAACATGGACCAGGATGACGATCTTGTTTATTTCCTCAAGTCATTCAAGCAAGTCGAGTCTCTGGAACTCGACAGCAACAAACTCACCCGCTTGCCCGAGGTATTGTCGCACCTGCCCCATCTGTCCCGGTTGAGCCTCGCGGGCAACCAGATCAAGCTGACCGAACACACCCTGGCGAAGTTGGGCAACTTGCGCACGCTGCAACTCTTGAATCTGAACGGTAATCCGTTGGGGGCGACCCTGGACGTGAGCAAGATGCTGGATCTGTGCACGCTGTCCCTGCGCGAGACACAGGCTACCGAATTGCCCAAAGGCCTGGCGCGATTGCCCGTTCTGGACTGGGTGGATCTGCGTGATAACAACATCAGGGATTTGCCGGACTGGTTGTTCAAAACCTCCAGAGGTTTTAGCCGCGCCGTCAACTTGCGAGGTAATCCCTTGTCGCTGGCAAGCAGCACGCACCTGGCCGATTATCGAAACAACGTCGGCATCGGTATGGGCTATCTGGAAAATGATATCGCCCGTCTCGACGAACAGAAGGCGCGTGCGCTGTGGTTCAAGGAAGGCGCCGGCGCGGAGTGGGGGCGGCGAAATCGCATCTGGACAGCCTTCAAGGATGAACCCAAGGCTGAGGGTTTGTTCCAGTTGTTGTCCGAACTCGGCAACACGGCGGATTCGGAGAAGGTCAGTCACGACATGCACCGACGGGTGTGGGCAGTGCTCGAGGCCGCCGAGTCCGATGCGGTCTTGTGCGAGCAAGTGCTGAACCAGGCGGCCAACCCGATAAACTGTACAGATTCGGCGGCGCTCAACTTCAGCCATCTCGAGGTCGCGGTGGAAGTCGACAAGCTGACCAACCTTGCGGGTGGCCGCATTATCACGGCCAGACCTTTGCTCCAGCTCGGTCGGGGCCTGTTCAGGCTGGACAAGCTGAACCAGATCGCTCAAGACCACGTGCGCAAGAACCCGACCGTCGATCCACTGGAAGTCAACCTCGCTTTTCGCATCGGTCTTGCCGATCAGCTTGACCTGCCGGGGCAACCGCGCAACATGCGATTTTCGGTCCTGGCCAAAGTGAGCCAGGCGGATCTGGAGCGGGCAAGGAACATGGTCGACACCGCTGAGCTGTCATCCGAATGGCTGAGATTCATGCTGCGTCAACCGTTCTGGTGCGATTACCTCAAGCGCACGTTCCCCCGCCAATTCGCCAGCATCAATGAAATCTTCCCGGATCGGATGAATGCAGCATACGAACAAGCGCAGAGCCTGACCTCGGCCGATTTTCGCAGCCAGGTCGAGGCAATCGGACTCGAACGGGAGCAGGCAGAGGAAGCGGTGCTCGAGCGCCTGACCGGGGACGCGTTACGCCTGATGGATCTGGGCATCTGTGCGATGCCCGATGCGTAAGGCTTACCGGCCGCGTATCAACTGACGCAACGCAAAACGGTTGGGGTGGCAGGCCTCGGCCACGCTTCTGGGCAGGGGCAACGGTTCATCGTTCAGCCACGCGGCGAGCAATTCGCCGGACAGCGGCGCGGTGATCAGACCGCGCGAGCCGTGACCGCTGTTGACGTATAAACCGTCGAGCCAGGGGCAGGCGATGTCCGGCACTTGCCGGGCATCCTTGCTCAGTACCGCGTATGCCTGGATGAAAGCGCTGCGGTCGGCCAGCGGACCGACGATCGGCAGGTAGTCCGGGCTGGTGCAGCGGAACGCGGCGCGCCCCTGAAGGTTGTCGACATCCTGCTCGCTGATGGTCAGGCGTGCGACCAGATCAGCGGAGATCTCTGCAAGCATTGCCAGATTGCCCTGGTGTTCGGCGGTGGTCGGGGTGAGGTCGTCACTATTGAAGTCGAAACTGGCACCGAGGGTGTGTTCGCCCAATCGTGCAGGAGCGACGTAGCCTTCAGCGCAGACGACTGTGGCCAATACCTGACTCTGTTCGGTCTGCGCCAAACGGGTGATCTGCCCACGAATGCGCTTGAGTGGCAGCTCGGCGCTTTGCGCAAAACGCTTGATCTCGGCAGCACCGGCCAACACGACTACGGGGGCACTGGCGAGTAGGCATTCGCCGTCGAAGGCTTGCCACTGATCATCGACCTTGCGTATTTCCAGCACGTCGCGATGACTGAGCAGTTCGATGTTTGGCTGCGCCGCTTGCGCCTGACAGAGCGCGGGCGGATGCACCCAGCCACCTTCGGGGTAGAACAAGCCGCCATGCTCCAGACCAACACCGGCGCGGGCCTGCGCCGCGGGCTGATCAAGCCATTGCAACAGATCTTCCGGGAAGGCTTGCGCCAATTGCGCGTGGCGCTCGGCTTCCTTGGCATTGAATGCCAGTTGCAGCACGCCGCAGTCGTCCCAGTCGGTGCCGCGTTGCAGGGTTTCCAGCAGGCGTCGGGTGTAACCGAAACCGCTGACAATCAGTTGTGACAACGCCGTGCCGTGGGCGGACAGTTTCAGGTACAGCACGCCCTGGGGATTGCCCGAGGCTTCTTGCGCCACGGCTGCATGGCGTTCGAGCAACGTCACTTGCCAGCCGCGAGCCGCCAGACTCGACGCCGTGGCACATCCGGCCAGACCAGCGCCGATCACCAGCGCACGACGCTCAGCGGCGATCGGCGCAGGGCGAGCAAACCACGGCTTGTCCGGCGCTGGCGGCGCAACCTCCTGCGGCCAGCCAAGAAACTCGCCACGCAGAATTTCCCACTTGTGGCCGATGCCCGGCGTGCGCTTCATTTTGAACCCGGCAGCGTTGAGCAAACGTCGTACCCAACCGGTGCTGGTGAAAGTGCTGATGGTCGAGCCGGGCGCTGCCAGTCGCGCCAGTTCGACAAACAGTTCGGCAGTCCACATGTCGGGGTTTTTCGCCGGGGCGAAACCGTCGAGAAACCACGCGTCGATCTGCGCATCGAGCTGCGGCAGTTGCTCCAGTGCATCGCCGATCAACAGCGTCAGCGTCACGCGGCCGTTGGCCAGAGTGATGCGCTGAAAACCGGCATGGATCGCCACGTAATGGCGCAGCAACTGATCGGCCAGCGGCTTGAGTTCCGGCCACAAGGCCAAGGCCCGCTGCAAGTCTGCCGGGCTCAGCGGATATTTTTCGACGCTGACGAAATGCAGCCGCGCACCGGCGATGGCGTGTTGCTCGAACAACTGCCAGGCACAGAGAAAATTCAGCCCGGTGCCGAAGCCGGTTTCACCAATAACCAAACGACCGCTTGCCGGCAACGCGGCAAAACGCTCGGCCAGACGGTTTTGTTCGAGGAACACATAACGGGTTTCATCCAGACCTGATTTGTCGGAAAAATACACGTCATCGAACACCCGCGAACGCGGGCGTCCCTGGTCATCCCAGTCGAGTTGGGCGTGGGGCAATACGGCTTTCATGGCAGGCTCGGCAACGACAAGGCGGCCATTCTAGCCGATCGCGCAGGCGTTGCTTGATCCATGGCAAGGCTTGTCGCCGAGACTGGCGGACAATCCGCCACCCGCGGGAATTTCTGCGCCGCTGCTGTGCCCAATCCGCTAGTCTTGCTGAATCCTGGAAGGAGCCGTCCTATGTTTGAATCCGCTGAAATCGGTCACGCCATCGACAAAGACACCTATGAGGCGGCCGTCCCGGCACTGCGTGAAGCCTTGCTCGAAGCTCAGTTCGAATTGCAGCAGCAGAAGCGTTTCCCGGTGATCATTCTGATCAACGGCATCGAGGGTGCGGGCAAGGGCGAGACGGTCAAATTGCTCAACGAGTGGATGGACCCGCGCCTGATCGAGGTGCGCACCTTCGATCAGCAGACTGATGAGGAATTGTCGCGGCCACCGGCGTGGCGCTACTGGCGGATGCTCCCGGCCAAGGGGCGCATGGGGATTTTCTTTGGCAACTGGTACAGCCAGATGCTGCAGGGCAGGGTGCACGGCTTGTTCAAGGATCCGCGTCTGGATCAGGCGATTGCCGGCGCCGAGCGTCTGGAAAAGATGCTCTGCGATGAAGGCGCGCTGATCTTCAAGTTCTGGTTTCACCTGTCCAAGAAACAGATGAAGGCGCGACTCAAGGCGCTGGCGGATGATCCACTGCACAGCTGGCGCATCAGCCCGCTGGACTGGCAGCAGTCGGAGACCTACGACAAGTTCGTCAAATACGGCGAGCGCGTGCTGCGCCGTACCAGCCGTGATTACGCGCCGTGGCATGTGATCGAAGGCGCCGACGCCAACTACCGCAGCCTGGCGGTTGGCAAGATCCTCCTCGAAGGTTTGCAAAATGCGCTGAAGCGTCCGGACGTACATCCCCACGATGTCAGCGCCGCGCCGCTGGGCACGCCGGTCGATCAGTTGAACCTGCTCGACAGCCTCGACCTGACCCAGCGCCTGGAGAAGAAAGACTACGAAGAACAACTGATCACCGAGCAGGCGCGCCTGTCCGGGTTGATGCGTGACAAACGTATGCGTCGCCACGCACTGATCGCGGTATTCGAAGGCAACGATGCGGCGGGCAAGGGCGGGGCGATCCGTCGGGTCGCGGCGGCGCTCGATCCGCGTCAATACAACATCGTGCCGATTGCCGCGCCGACTGAAGAGGAGCGCGCGCAGCCGTACCTGTGGCGTTTCTGGCGGCACATTCCGGCGCGCGGCAAGTTCACCGTGTTCGACCGCTCCTGGTACGGCCGGGTCTTGGTCGAGCGCGTCGAGGGTTTCTGCACGCCGGCCGACTGGCTGCGCGCCTATGGCGAGATCAACGACTTTGAAGAGCAACTGGCCGACGCCGGAGTGATCGTGGTCAAGTTCTGGCTGGCCATCGACAAGGACACGCAGATGGAGCGTTTTCAGGCGCGCGAAGAGATCCCGTTCAAGCGTTTCAAGATCACCGAAGACGACTGGCGCAATCGCGACAAGTGGGACGCCTATCGGGCCGCCGTGGGCGATATGGTCGACCGCACCAGCTCGGAGATCTCGCCATGGACGCTGGTCGAAGCCAATGACAAGCGCTGGGCGCGGGTCAAGGTGCTGCGCACGATTAACCGCGCACTCGAAGACGCTTTCGAGGAATCCGACAAGCGTGCGAAGAAACACAAGGACTGAACCGATACACGCGCATACGCGGGGTGAATGATTGTCGCGGTGGTTGATGCGGTGGACTTATGCTCGGTCCACTCTCAACTGACTACAACAATGAGGTATGCCATGCGTGAAGTGGTGATCGTCGATAGCGTGCGGACCGGCCTGGCCAAATCCTTTCGCGGCAAGTTCAACCAGACCCGTCCCGATGACATGGCGGCTCATTGCGTCAACGCCCTGCTTGAGCGCAACGACATCGACCCGGCCAGCGTCGAGGATTGCATCGTTGGTGCAGGCTCCAACGAAGGCGCGCAGGGCTACAACATCGGCCGTAACGTCGCGGTGCTGTCGCGTCTGGGCACCGGCACTGCCGGCATGACTCTCAACCGTTTTTGCTCCTCAGGCTTGCAGGCGATTGCGATTGCCGCCAACCAGATTGCCTCGGGTTGCAGCGATATCATCGTTGCCGGCGGCGTCGAGTCGATCAGCCTGACGATGAAAAGCGTCAACACCGATCACCTGATCAACCCGCTGCTCAAACAGCAGACGCCAGGCATCTATTACACGATGGGCCAGACCGCCGAAGTGGTGGCTCGGCGTTATGGCGTCAGCCGTGAAGCGCAGGATCGTTATTCGCTGCAAAGTCAGATTCGCACCGCACAAGCTCAGGCGGCGGGGCTGTTCAACGATGAAATCGTGCCGATGGCGGTGAAGTATCGCGTCGAGGACAAAAACACCGGTGAAGTGCAGATTCTCGATGGCGTGGTGGATCGCGACGATTGCAACCGCCCCGACACTACTTATGAAAGCCTCGCCGGGCTGAAGCCGGTGTTCGCCGAGGACGGTTCGGTAACGGCGGGCAACTCGTCGCAACTGTCCGACGGTGCCTCGATGACCTTGGTGATGAGCCTGGAAAAAGCCCTGCAACTGGGCCTCAAACCGAAAGCGTTTTTCCGTGGTTTTACCGTGGCCGGTTGCGAGCCGGACGAAATGGGCATCGGCCCGGTGTTCTCGGTGCCGAAATTGCTCAAGGCCAAGGGCTTGCAGGTGGCGGATATCGACTTGTGGGAGCTGAACGAGGCGTTCGCGTCGCAGTGCCTATATAGCCGGGATCGGCTGGAGATCGATAACGAAAAGTACAACGTCAACGGCGGCTCGATTTCCATTGGTCACCCGTTTGGCATGACCGGATCGCGGCAGGTCGGGCATCTGGTGCGCGAGTTGCAGCGGCGTAATTTGCGTTATGGGATCGTAACGATGTGTGTGGGTGGCGGGATGGGCGCGACGGGGTTGTTTGAGGCAGTGCGCTAAGCCAGAGCATTTTTGTTGTCTGTTCCATTGCTATCGCTGGCAAGCCAGCTCCCACAGGTATCGTAGCGGTCGCACAAATTGCGTATGCCACTAATCCTGTGGGAGCTGGCTTGCCAGCGATTGGATCACCACCGCTTAACGACTGGAATCCAGTCCTTGCATCCGCGCGATGTAAGCCTGGATTTCTTTTTCAATCTGCTCGGCACTGTCAAACGGCCCTTCAAGGGTATTTTCCCGAGTACTGAAATACAGTTCACCATTGACCCGACACACCCGGTCGCTGCGAAAGCGCATGGCGGGGGCGCTGTCCTGGGCGCGCATTCCCAACATGAGCGGTCTCCTTGGCTGATACGCTGAAAGGGATCCAGTGAGCTTATGTCTGAAGTACTTGGCGCGCCCGCCCAGCCGATCAACGGCACCGCGTCAATTTACTGCTGCGACCTGCACAGTTGCATTCGCGTCCTGGCCTTAACTGTCCCTGTGTGCGGATCTAAGGCGCGCCTAGAATGGGCGCTCTTGTCAGCAGGTTTTGGGGTTTCCATGCACATTTCATCCGGTCGCTGGGTCTACGGCTTGTTCCTGGCGCTGCTGACCGCGTTTCTGTGGGGCATCCTGCCGATCAAACTCAAACAGGTGTTGCTGGTGATGGATCCGGTCACGGTGACCTGGTTTCGTCTGCTGGTGTCCGGCGGCTGCCTGTTCATCTATCTGGCGGCGGTCAAGCGTCTGCCTAGTCGCAAAGTGCTGGGTCCCAAGGGCGGCTGGCTGGTGCTGATGGCGGTGCTCGGGTTGGTTGGCAACTATGTGCTGTACCTGATGGGGCTCAATCTGCTCAGCCCCGGCACCGCGCAACTGGTGGTGCAAATGGGGCCGATCATGCTGTTGATCGCCAGTCTGTTTGTGTTCAAGGAACGTTTCAGTATCGGCCAGGGGATTGGCTTGGCGGTGCTATTGATCGGTTTTGTGTTGTTCTTCAATCAGCGCCTGGCCGAGCTGCTGACCTCGCTGTCGGATTACACCGCAGGGGTTTTGCTGGTGTTGTTGGCGTCAACGGTGTGGACCTTCTATGCGCTGGGCCAGAAGCAATTGCTGACGGTGTGGAATTCGCTGCAGGTGATGATGGTGATCTATCTGTTCTGCGCGCTGTTGCTGACACCGTGGGTACACCCGCTCGAAGCGCTGAATCTGAGTCCGCTGCAGGGCTGGCTGTTGCTGGCGTGCTGCATGAACACGTTGATTGCCTATGGCGCATTCGCTGAGGCGCTGGCGCATTGGGAGGCGTCGCGGGTCAGTGCGACGTTGGCGATTACGCCGTTGGTGACGTTTGGCGCGGTGGCGATTGCGGCCGGGATCTGGCCGGAATATGTGCATGCCGAGCAGATCAATGGGTTGGGTTATGGCGGGGCGGTGCTGGTGGTACTGGGCTCCGCGCTGGTGGCGTTGGGGCCTTCGTTGATTGCCGGGTTGAAGGCGCGGCGGATGAAGGTGGCGGCAGGCTAACCGCGTCAGGGCCATCGCGAGCAGGCTCACTCCTACATTTGGAACGCATTCCCTTGTAGGAGTGAGCCTGCTCGCGATGACTTATTAAGAAACGCTACAAATCTCAGCCCTTGGCCCCAGCCTCGATCATGTTCTCCGGCCGCACCCACGCATCAAACTCTTCGTCGGTCAGATAGCCCAACGCCAACGCCGCCTCACGCAAGGTCAGCCCTTCGCTGTAAGCCTTCTTGGCAATCTCCGCTGATTTGTCATAACCAATGTGCGGATTCAACGCCGTCACCAGCATCAGCCCACGTTCCAGGTGTCGGGCCATGACTTCGGCGTCCGGCTCAAGCCCTGCGATGCAGTGCTGCTGGAAGTTACTGCAACCATCGGCCAGCAAGCGAATCGATTGCAGCAGGTTATGGATGATCACCGGTTTGAACACGTTCAGCTGCAAGTGACCCTGGCTGGCGGCAATGCCGATCGTCACATCGTTGCCCAGCACCTGACAGGCCAGCATCGACAGCGCTTCGCACTGCGTCGGGTTGACCTTGCCCGGCATGATCGAACTGCCCGGCTCATTCGCCGGAAGGCGCACTTCGGCAAAACCGGCGCGTGGGCCGGAGCCGAGCAAGCGCAGGTCGTTGGCGATTTTCATCAGCGCCACGGCGAGGGTTTTCAGCGCGCCGGAGAGGCTGGTCAGCGGTTCGTGGCCGGCGAGGGCGGCAAACTTGTTCGGTGCAGTGACGAATGGCAGACCGGACAGTGCCGCCAGTTCTGCAGCAATCGCCTCACCAAAACCGTGTGGCGAATTCAGCCCGGTGCCGACGGCGGTGCCGCCCTGCGCCAGTTCACACACCGCTGGCAGTGCCGCGCGAATAGCGCGTTCGGCGTAATCCAGTTGCGCGATAAAACCAGACAACTCCTGACCGAAGGTGATCGGCGTCGCGTCCATCATGTGCGTACGCCCGGTCTTCACCAGTTTCATGTGCCGCGCCGCCAGTTCGGCGAGACCACCGGACAGCTCGGCAATCGCCGGCAGCAGTTGCTCCTGCACGGCTTGCGCAGTGGCGATGCTCATGGCGGTGGGGAAGCAGTCGTTGGAGCTTTGCGAACGGTTGACGTGATCATTGGGGTGCACCGGCGTCTTGCCGCCGCGCGGGTTGCCGGCCAGTTCGTTGGCGCGACCGGCGATCACTTCGTTGACGTTCATGTTGCTCTGGGTGCCGCTGCCGGTCTGCCAGACCACCAACGGAAACTGGTCGTCGTGCTGGCCATCGAGGACTTCGTCGGCGGCCTGTTCGATCAGACGGGCGATGTCGGCGGGCAGGTCGCCGTTGCGGTCGTTGACCCGTGCGGCGGCTTTCTTGATCAGGGCCAATGCGTGCAATACCGGCAGCGGCATGCGTTCCTGACCAATGGCGAAGTTGATCAGCGAGCGTTGCGTCTGAGCACCCCAGTAGGCGTCGTCCGGGACTTCGATCTGGCCCAGGCTGTCGGTTTCGATACGGCTCATCGTGCACACTCCTGTTGGTCTGTTTGCGCAGTTTAGGCCGGCTTCGGCCCGGGTGGTTCCATCGAGCCGATTGTTGACCGGTAAAACCCCGCCAATCAAGCGCGGCAAGGCTCGGGGGTTGAGCCACGAGGTTTTTTAGGCGCAGAATGGTCGCCCTTGGGGTTTTACCTCGCCTAGCTGAAAAGGAAACTCGATGACTCGTCTTCGTGCCATCTGCACCGCGGTTGCACTGGTTTGCGCCAGCGGCCAGGTGCTTGCCGATACCGCCAGCCACAACGCCAGTGCTGAAGCTTTCCTGACCCTGGCGCACGCTGACAAGCTGGGCACTCCGGTGTACATGCAAGTGCAGCAAATGTTCGCTCAGCGTTTTGAACAGACCAAAGCCCCGGAAGCCAAGAAAGCCGTACTGGAAACCTACCAGGCCAAGGCCAACGCCGCGCTGGACCAGGCCATCGGCTGGAACAAGCTCAAGCCTGACATGGTCAAGCTCTACACCAGCAACTTCAGCGAATCCGAGCTGAAAGACCTTGTTGCGTTCTACAAGTCGCCACTGGGCAAGAAAGTCCTGGAAAAAATGCCGCAGCTGACCCAGCAATCGGCCCAGATGACCCAGGCCAAACTGGAAAGCGCGGTACCGGTAGTCAACAAACTGCTGGAAGACATGACCAACGAGCTGGCCCCGAAAGGCGCTGCTCCGGCCAAGAAAAAGCCGTAAGCGGAGTTCGTGATGACCATGCAACAACGCATCGAATCGACGCTGGCCCTGCTTCAGCCTGAGCACCTGCAAGTGCTGGACGAAAGCCACATGCACAGTCGCGGGTTGCAGACCCACTTCAAGGCTGTGGTGGTCAGCGCGCAGTTCGACGGCCTGAACCGGGTCAAGCGCCACCAGAAAGTCTACGGCACGCTCGGCGAGCTGATGGGCGAGTTCCATGCGTTGGCGCTGCACACCTACACCCCGCAGGAATGGGCAGAGATCGGCGCCGCCCCGGCGTCACCGACCTGTGCCGGAGGACGGCAGCCGCAAGCTTGAAGCGGCAAGCTGCAAGTTAAAGGCGAGTGTTCTTGGCTTGTCGCTTGAAGCTCGCCGCTTGAAGCTGCTTTTTTGCTAGAATCCGCAACGCGCCGCTTACCCGGCGCGTTTTTTTTTGAATCCGGTTCACCCTTTGCGAGGGTAGCCACCTGGAGAAATACCCATGACACAACCGATTGTCGTGGCGGCACTGTATAAGTTCGTCACCCTCGAAGATTACGTTGACCTGCGCGAGCCCCTGCTGCAAGCGATGGTCGACAACCAGATCAAAGGCACCCTGCTGATCGCCGAAGAAGGCATCAACGGCACGGTGTCCGGCAGCCGCGAAGGCATTGATGGCCTGCTCGCCTGGCTGAAGAACGACCCACGCATGATCGATATCGATCACAAAGAGTCGTACTGCGACGAGCAGCCGTTCTATCGCACCAAGGTCAAACTGAAGAAAGAGATCGTCACCCTCGGTGTCGAAGGCGTCGACCCGAACAAAAAAGTCGGCACCTACGTTGATCCGCAAGACTGGAACGCGTTGATCAGCGACCCGGAAGTGCTGTTGATTGACACGCGTAACGATTACGAAGTGTCGATCGGCACCTTCGAAGGCGCCATCGATCCGAAAACCACCAGTTTTCGTGAATTCCCTGACTACATCAAAGAACACTTCGATCCGGCCGTGCACAAGAAGGTCGCGATGTTCTGCACCGGCGGCATTCGCTGCGAGAAAGCCTCGAGCTACATGCTCAGCGAAGGCTATGAAGAGGTTTACCACCTCAAGGGCGGCATCCTGAAGTACCTTGAAGAGGTGCCGCAGGAAGAAACCAAGTGGCAGGGCGACTGCTTCGTGTTCGACAACCGCGTGACCGTGCGTCACGACCTCAGCGAAGGCGACTACGATCAATGTCATGCCTGCCGCACACCGGTCAGTGTTGAAGATCGCGCCTCCGAGCATTACGTCGCCGGCATCAGTTGCCCGCATTGCTGGGACAAGCTGAGCGAGAAAACCCGCCGCAGCGCCATCGATCGGCAGAAGCAGATCGAACTGGCCAAGGCGCGCAACATGCCGCACCCGATCGGCTACAACTACAAGCAAGCATCCACCGAGGCTTAACCATGTCTGCGCGCCTGCTCTATGTGATGGATCCGATGTGTTCGTGGTGCTGGGGATTTGCTCCGGTGGCCATGGCATTGGTCGAGCAGGCGCAAGCAGCCGGGGTTGAATTGCATCTGGTGGTCGGCGGTCTGCGTACCGGCAGCGGTTCGGCGCTGGAACCGACTACGCGTCGCTATATTCTTGAACACTGGCAAGCGGTCACCGAGGCCACCGGTCAGGCGTTCAAGTTCGACGGTGCGTTGCCCGATGGTTTTGTCTATGACACTGAGCCGGCCTGCCGGGCGATCGTTACTGCGCGCAGCCTGGCGCCGGATTGCGCGTGGAGACTGGTCGGGCTGATCCAGCAGGCGTTTTACGCTGAAGGTCGCGATGTCACCCAGGCCAGCGTGCTGGTCGAGTTGGCAGAAAAGGCCGGCGTGCCGCGCATCGAATTCGCTGCGTTGTTCGATCATGCCGATCAGCACAAAGCGACTCAGGCCGATTTCAGTTGGGTGCAGGATCTCGGTATCGCCGGTTTTCCGACCCTGCTGGCCGAGCGCAACGGCCAACTGGCCCTGCTGACCAACGGCTACCAACCGCTCAGTGAACTGTCGCCGTTACTGGGTCGATGGCTGGAGCGTGCGGCCTGTGTCTGATCGGGCCGATGACACGCCAGCCGTAAAGCGTGTCGACCGGCTGAGCTGGGCAGAAGTCCGGCGACTGGCACTCACTCACAAAAAATCCCTGTGGATCGCCAACGGCGTGGCTGTGCTGGCGACGTTGTGCAGCGTGCCGATCCCATTGCTGCTGCCATTGCTGGTGGACGAAGTCCTGCTCGGCCACGGCGATGCGGCACTGAAAGTCATGAACCATGTACTGCCGACAATGTGGCAGCAGGCGGCGGGTTACATCGGCTTGATGCTGTTGGTCACCCTGACGTTGCGTTGTGGCTCGCTGTGCTTTGGCGTGTTGCAGTCGCGCCTGTTTGCGCGCTTGGCCAAAGACATCGTTTACCGCATTCGCGTGCGCTTGATCGAACGCCTCAAGCGCATTTCCCTCGGCGAATACGAAAGCCTCGGTAGCGGCACGGTGACCACGCACCTGGTCACCGACCTCGATACCCTCGACAAATTTGTCGGCGAAACCCTCAGCCGCTTTCTGGTGGCGATGCTGACGCTGGTCGGCACTGCGAGCATCCTGATGTGGATGCACTGGAAACTGGCGCTGCTGATTCTGCTGTTCAACCCGTTGGTGATCTACGCCACGGTGCAGTTGGGCAAGCGCGTCAAACACCTGAAGAAACTCGAGAACGACAGCACCTCACGCTTCACTCAGGCGCTGAGCGAAACCCTCGATGCGATTCAGGAGATCCGTGCCGGCAACCGTCAGGGCTTCTTCCTTGGGCGACTCGGTCTGCGTGCGCAGGAAGTGCGCAACTACGCGGTCAACTCGCAGTGGAAAACCGACGCTTCCAACCGCGCCAGCGGCTTGTTGTTTCAGTTCGGCATCGACATTTTCCGCGCGGCGGCGATGCTCACGGTGTTGTTCTCCGACCTGTCGATCGGCCAGATGCTCGCGGTGTTCAGCTACCTGTGGTTCATGATCGGCCCGGTTGAACAATTGCTCAACCTGCAATACGCCTACTACGCGGCGGGCGGGGCGCTGGCGCGGATCAACGAACTGCTGGCGCGCGCCGATGAGCCGCAATATCCCGGCGGCGTCGATCCGTTCAAGGGCCGCGACACCGTCGGCATTCAGGTGCAAGGCCTGAGCTTCGGCTACGGTGACGAGCTGGTGCTGGATCAGCTGAATCTGTCGATCGCTCCCGGTGAAAAAGTCGCGATTGTCGGCGCCAGCGGCGGTGGCAAAAGTACCCTCGTGCAATTGCTGCTCGGGCTGTATACGCCAGTGTCCGGCAGCATCCGTTTCGGCGGTTCGACCCAGCAGGAAATCGGCCTGGACACGGTACGGGAAAACGTCGCGGTGGTGCTGCAGCACCCGGCGTTGTTCAACGATACCGTGCGCGCCAACCTGACCATGGGCCGCACCCGCAGTGACGAAGCGTGCTGGCAGGCGCTGGAAATCGCTCAGCTCGAAGCGACCATCCGTGCTTTGCCCAATGGTCTGGACAGTATTGTCGGTCGTTCCGGCGTGCGCCTGTCCGGCGGGCAGCGCCAACGTCTGGCCATCGCGCGGATGATCCTCGCCGAGCCAAAAGTTGTCATTCTCGACGAAGCCACCTCGGCCCTAGACGCCGCCACCGAATACAACCTGCATCAGGCCATGGCGCGCTTTCTCAATGGCCGCACCACGCTGATCATTGCCCACCGACTGTCGGCGGTGAAGCAGGCTGATCGCGTGCTGGTGTTCGACGGTGGTCAGGTCGCTGAAGACGGCGATCATCAGCAACTGATCGCTGACGGTGGCCTGTATGCCAAGCTCTATGGTCACCTGCAGCAGATCCAGCGCCCTTGAGTTTCGTTCCGGTTTCTGTGCTTAGTGCTTGAATTGCATTGAATAAACTCAACCGGAACGTTCAAGCAGACCAGCCATTTGCACAATCGACCTAGAGGACGGCAGAGCTGTCCCTTTGACTTGTCGAAAATTAGCCTAGGCTGAGCTGTCAGGAGCGGGATTTTCCGGTGTTCATCTGGCAGTGCTTGCGCAAGGGATCTCATGAAGCAAAAGCGGACTCTCGGAACGCCACGGTTGTTGGGCATCGTCTGGCCATTTATTGCCGTCGTGTTGTTTCAAGCGTTATTGGGTGGCGTGAGTCTTTACGTGCTGTCGGCCGTTCGCGGTTATGTCGCCGGTGAAAGCCTTTGGTCCAAGGGCCAGAAAGACGCGATCTACTACCTCAATCTGTATGCCGATAGCCGCGACGAGGCAATTTTCCTCAAATACCGCAACGCGATTGCCGTGCCACAAGGCGGGCATCAGTTGCGCCTGGCGCTGGATCATCAACCGCCGGACCTGGCCGCAGCGCGCGAAGGTATTCTCAAGGGCGGCAACCACCCGGATGACGTCTCCAGCCTGATCTGGCTGTACCTCAACTTCCGCCATTTCAGTTATCTGGAAACTGCCATTGATCGCTGGACGGTCGGTGACGCCTATCTGGTCGAGTTGGATGACGTGGCGCAGGAGATGCACCGCAGCATCTCGCAGAACACCGCCAACAGTGCCGATGTCCAGCGCTGGAAGGCGCGGATTTTCGCCATCAATGATGGCGTCACCCCGGCGGCGAAAGCCTTCAGCGATGCTTTAGGCGAAGGCTCGCGGATGATCATGCGTCTGCTGCTGTTTACCAACCTGGCCACGGCACTTGGGTTGATCGTGCTGGCCTTGTGGCGCACACACAAACTGCTCAAGCAGCGTCATGCCTTTGCCGAGGCGCTGCAACTGGAGAAGGATCGGGCGCACGTCACCTTGCATTCGATCGGTGATGGCGTCATCACCACCGATGTCAGCGGTGCCATCGATTACATGAACCCTGCCGCCGAATCCATGACTCACTGGAAGGCCGAGCAGGCGGCCGGCCTGCCGCTGGCCGCGCTGTTCAATTTGCTCGACGACAACGCTCAGGCCGAAGGCCTGACGCTGATCGAGCACATTCTCAGCGGCAAACTCAGCGGCGGTAGCGAGCATTCGAAACTGATCCAGCGCCTCGATGGCACAACGTTGTCGGTAACGCTGGTCGGCGCGCCGATCCGCAATGCCGGCAAGGTCAGCGGCACGGTGCTGGTGCTGCACGACATGACTCAGGAGCGGCAATACATCGCCAATCTGTCGTGGCAGGCGACCCATGATGCGCTGACCGGGCTGGCCAACCGCCGCGAGTTTGAATATCGCCTGGAGCAGGCGCTGCACAACCTCACGCGCCATTCCGGGCGGCATGCGCTGATGTTCCTCGACCTCGATCAATTCAAACTGGTCAACGACACCTGTGGTCACGCCGCCGGTGATGAGCTGTTGCGGCACATTTGCACGTTGTTGCAATCGGGGCTGCGCGAAGGCGATACGCTGGCGCGCCTTGGCGGTGATGAATTCGGCATTTTGCTGGAGAACTGCGCACCGGAAGCGGCGGAAAAGATTGCCGAGGCGTTGCGCCAGACGGTGCAGAATCTGCATTTTGTCTGGAAGGGGCGGCCATTCCTGACCACGGTGAGCATTGGCCTGGTGCATATCGCACAAATCCCGACGACCCTCGAAACCTCACTGCGCGCGGCCGATATGGCCTGTTACATGGCCAAGGAGAAGGGCCGCAACCGGGTGCAGGTCTACCACGCCGACGATTCCGAACTGTCGCTGCGCTTTGGCGAAATGGCGTGGGTGCAGCGTCTGCACATGGCGCTGGAAGAAAACCGTTTTTGTCTGTACGCCCAGGAAATCGCGCCGCTCAAGCCGGGCGACAACAAGGGTGGGCACATCGAGATTCTGCTGCGACTGCATGATGAAGCCGGGCGGATGATTCTGCCGGACAGTTTCATTCCAGCCGCCGAACGCTATGGTTTGATGAGTCAACTGGACCGCTGGGTAGTTCAGAACGTATTTAAGGTTATTGCTCAATGTATTGCGCAAGAGCATAAACGGCCATTAGCGATGTGTGCGATTAATCTGTCAGGCATTACTATAGGAGATGACGCGTTTTTGCACTTTCTGCGTGAGCAGTTTGTTAACTATGCGATACCGCCTGAAATGATTTGTTTTGAAATTACCGAGACCAGTGCAATTTCAAACTTGGGGAGTGCAATTAGATTTATTAATGAACTCAAAGGCTTAGGTTGTTATTTCTCACTTGATGACTTTTGTGCCGGAATGTCTTCATTCGCTTATCTGAAACATTTGCCTGTAGACTTCCTGAAGATCGACGGGAGTTTCGTAAAGGATATGCTGGACGACCCGATTAACCGCGCAATGGTCGAAGTGATCAATCACATCGGGCATGTCATGGGTAAGCAGACAATTGCCGAGTTTGTTGAAACAACCCAGATCGAGCAGGCATTGCTTGAAATCGGTGTGGACTACGCTCAGGGTTATGTTATAGAACGCCCACAGTTGTTTACCTGTGACAGTTTGCAAAGTCGGCCCGCCAGACCGCAGCCGCTGTTATTCAAAGCGCCTGGCACGTTCCGTTGAAGTCTCTCGCCGATCCTTACAATCACAAATCAAAAGGAGCCGAACAGTGATCGACACATTCAACCGAACCGGACCACTCATGGAAGCTGCAAGTTATCCTGCCTGGGCGCAACAGCTCATTGAGGATTGCAGCGAGAGCAAGCGCCGGGTTGTCGAACATGAGTTGTATATGCGCATGCGGGATAACAAGCTCAGTGCCAGAACCATGCGTCAGTACCTGATTGGCGGCTGGCCAGTGGTTGAGCAGTTCGCGTTGTACATGGCGCAGAATCTCACCAAAACCCGGTTTGCCCGCCACCCCGGAGAAGACATGGCGCGGCGCTGGCTGATGCGCAATATCCGCGTTGAACTCAATCACGCTGATTACTGGGTGCATTGGAGTCGTGCCCATTGCGTCAGTCTTGAAGATCTCCAGGCCCAACATGTGCCACCGGAACTGCATGCCCTGAGTCACTGGTGCTGGCACACCAGTTCGGCCGATTCGCTGATCGTGGCTATCGCCGCCACCAACTACGCCATCGAGGGCGCGACCGGGGAGTGGTCGGCGCTGGTTTGTTCGACGGGAGTTTACGCGGCGGCGTTTCCTGAAGAAGACCGCAAGCGTGCAATGAAGTGGCTGAAGATGCACGCCCAGTATGACGATGCTCACCCTTGGGAGGCGCTGGAAATCATCTGCACCCTGGCCGGGATGAACCCGACCAAGGCTTTGCAGGAAGAACTGCGTCAGGCAGTGTGCAAGAGCTACGACTACATGTACCTGTTTCTGGAGCGTTGCATGCAACTGGAAACGTCGGAGCGCTTGTTGGTCAACCGAGAGCGCAGGGCGGTAGTCGAGAGCTGATACCGGCTACATGAAACTAATGTGGGAGCGAGCCTGCTCGCGAAAGCGGTCCGTCAGTCAACTCATGGTTGAATGTCAGATTGCATTCGCGAGCAAGCTCGCTCCCACACTGTTTTGTATCGTTTGGAAGGACTTAGCCTGCCATCGCCAATCGGTTACGCCCTTCACGCTTGGCCACGTACAGCGCACTGTCAGCCCGGCGCAGCAAGCTGTCGGCCGATTCGCCCGGCAACAACGTCGAGCATCCCAGGCTCACAGTCAATTCGATTAACTGCCCGTCCGCATAGTATTCAGCCGCCTGCGTCGCATAGCGCAGCCGTTCGCCGACCATTGCGGCCGCATCCCGGCCGGTATTGGACAGCAGCACCAGAAACTCTTCGCCACCGTAACGAAATACCATGTCGACGTTGCGCAACTGCGCCTTGATGGTCGCCGCGATGGCTTTAAGTACGTCGTCGCCGGCGCTGTGGCCGTGGCTGTCGTTGACCCGTTTGAAGTGATCGATGTCGAGCATCAGCACCGAGAGCGGCTGCACATGCCGACGCGACATGTCGATCTCGCGCTGCAAGGTCTGCTCCATGGCGATGCGGTTACCGGCGCCGGTCAGCGGATCACGCAGGGCGCTCTGCGTGGCGGCGCGGTAGAGCAGGGCATTGCGCATCGGGTACAGCAGCGACGACAACAGTGATTCAAGGTTGCCCTGATCCTGTTCGTTGAAGCGCTGATTGCGACGGAACACCAGTTCGCCCATATGCTCGCCTTCGTGGCTCAGGCTATAGCTGATCGAATGGTGGCCGCGGGTACCGAATTCCAGGCGCAGATCGCTGCCCTGGTGCACGTAGCTCAGCGCGTCCAGCGGTACAAGGCGCTGAACTTCGCGGAAAAACAGGCCGAGGATGCGTTGCGGCTCAAGACTGGTTTGCAGCTGCAGGCTCATTTGCTGACGCAATTGCGCCAGATTGGCCGGTCGCTCCAGAAGGGGCGGCAGTTGACCAAAGCCCAGGCGTTGCAATTTGGCACTGTCAAAGTCAATTGCATTGGTCTGGGAGGGTGATTTCATATGGCGTGAACCCTTAGCAGTAAGTCTGTCTTACAGGCTGGGTGAGAGCGGCTATGGGCTGCGCGTCGTACTGATCCATCAGTCCCGTAGGACGTTTGGCGTAAGTCTAGTCTGCCGGATGACGATTAGTAAGCTATCGAAATCGGGCTCGCCCCATTGCCTTCACGTGGCTTGTTTTGAGAGAAATTAGAGCGAAAGTCGTGCCATTCGGTTCGGTTTTATTTAAACCGTTTTGAATCAATGAGTTGGCTGGTGATGAGGGATGGATGCGCTGGAAAATTGACTGAAATATGACAGTCATCAGCGGCAAATGCATGCCGCGACAGGAATCTGCCGCGGCAACAAATGCGACGTATGGCAGTTATTGCGCGTTGAATGCCTGGCCGTTGATGCCGGTGCTGTCCGGGCCCATCAGGTACAGGTAGACCGGCATGATTTCTTCCGGCGTCGGATTGTTCAGCGGGTTTTCCCCCGGATAGGCCTGAGCACGCATGCTGGTGCGCGTACCGCCGGGGTTGATGCTGTTCGAGCGTACTGGCGCCACACCGTCGACTTCATCGGCCAGGGTTTGCATCAGGCCTTCGGTGGCGAACTTCGACACGCCATAGGCGCCCCAGTACGCCCGACCCTTGCGCCCGACGCTGCTGGAAGTGAACACCACCGATGCATCCTGCGACAGCTTGAGCAGCGGCAGCAGAGTGCTGGTCAGCATGAACATGGCGTTGACGTTGACCTGCATGACGCGCATGAAGTTTTCACCGGACAACTGCTCGATCGGCGTGCGTGGGCCGATGATCGAAGCGTTGTGCAGCAATCCGTCGAGGTGGCCGAATTCGCTCTCGATCATCGCGGCCAGCTCATCGTACTGGTGGGGCAGGGCGGTTTCGAGGTTGAACGGAATCACTGCCGGTTGCGGATGGCCGGCGGCTTCGATCTCGTCGTAGACCTGGGTCAGATTGGCTTCGGTTTTGCCCAGCAGCAATACCGTAGCGCCATGAGCGGCGTAGGTTTTCGCGGCCGCCGCGCCAATGCCACGACCGGCACCGGTGACCAGAATGACCCGATCCTTGAGCAATTCGGGACGAGCGGAGTAATCAAACATAAAAACCTCACAATCCATTAATAGCTAAAAGATCGCAGCCTGCGGCAGCTCCTGCAGATAGTCACTGTCCTGTAGGAGCTGCCGCAGGCTGCGATCTTTTGACTTTGATCAGCAACTGCAAAGCGCGCTATCGAGCACCTTGCGCAACTCCGACGGATGATCCACCACCACGTCCGCCCCCCAATGCCGCGGGTTGTCGTCCGGGTGGATGTAGCCAAACGTCACCGCCGCGGTTTTCGTGCCGGCATCGCGCCCCGATTCGATATCACGCAGATCATCGCCGACAAACAGCACCGTCGACGGATCCAGATCAAGCATCTTGCACGCAAGGATCAACGGCTCAGGATCCGGTTTGCTGTTCTTCACGTGATCCGGGCAGATCAGCAGCGCCGAACGCTCGGCCAGTCCCAGTTGTTGCATGATCGGCTCGGCGAAACGCAACGGCTTGTTGGTCACCACGCCCCAGATCAAATTGGCCTTCTCGATATCGGCGAGCAGTTCACCCATGCCGTCGAACAGTTTGCTGTGTACGGCGCAACCGACCAGATAGCGCTCAAGAAACTCCAGGCGCAGTTCTTCGAAGCCCGGCGATTCCGGATCCATCGAGAACGTCACCGCGACCATCGCCTTGGCACCGCCGGAAATCTCGTCGCGGATGTGCTTGTCGTTGATCGGCGGCAAGCCGCGATCTGCACGCATCGCCTGGCAGATGGCGATGAAGTCCGGCGCCGTGTCGAGCAGGGTGCCGTCCATGTCGAAGAGAACTGCTCTGATGGCCATCGGCTTACTCCTCGCGCAGGGTCTGGATCATGTAGTTGACGTCAACGTCATTGGCCAGCTTGTAGTGCTTGGTCAGCGGGTTGTAGGTCAGGCCGATGATGTCCTTGACGGTCAGGCCGGCCATGCGGCTCCACGCGCCGAGCTCGGACGGGCGAATGAATTTCTTGAAGTCGTGGGTGCCGCGCGGCAGCAGCTTCATGATGTATTCAGCGCCGATGATGGCGAACAGGTAGGCCTTCGGGTTGCGGTTGATGGTCGAGAAGAACACTTGGCCGCCGGGCTTGACCATGCGGAAGCAGGCGCGGATGACCGACGATGGATCCGGTACGTGCTCGAGCATTTCCAGGCAAGTCACCACGTCGAACTGCTCAGGCATTTCTTCCGCGAGGTCTTCGGCAGTGATCTGGCGGTATTCGACGTTGACGCCGGATTCCAGCTGATGCAGTTGCGCGACCGCCAGCGGCGCTTCGCCCATGTCGATGCCCATCACCGTTGCGCCGCGCTGGGCCATGGCTTCGCTGAGGATGCCGCCGCCGCAACCGACGTCGAGGACTTTCTTGCCGGCCAGATTGACCCGCTCGTCAATCCAGTTGACCCGCAGCGGATTGATGTCGTGCAGTGGTTTGAACTCGCTTTCACGATCCCACCAGCGATGGGCCAGGGCTTCGAATTTGGCGATTTCGGCGTGGTCGACGTTGCTCATGTTAAATCCTCTGAAACTTGAAGAAGGGCTGTAACCCCGGAGTGTGTTCCGGGGTTTTTACGATTCTTTGTGGCCGCTGATGCGCTGGCCCCAAGCACGGGCGGTGGCGCCCAGTTGTGCTTCGTCCAGTCGCGTCAGGCGGCGGTCGTCGAGCAGTTGTTTGCCAGCGACCCACAGATGCTTCACGCAGTCGCGGCCGGTGGCGTATATAAGCTGCGAAACCGGGTCATACACCGGTTGCTGCGCCAGACCGGACAGGTCGAAAGCGACGATGTCGGCGGCTTTGCCGATCTCCAGCGAGCCAACTTGCGTTTCGATCCCCAGTGCCCGCGCGCCATTCAGGGTGGCCATGCGCAGCGCCCGATGGGCGTCCAGCGCGGTGGCGGAGCCGGCGACGGCTTTGGCCAGCAGCGCGGCGGTGCGGGTTTCGCCGAGCAGGTCGAGATCGTTATTGCTGGCGGCGCCATCGGTGCCGACCGCGACATTTACCCCAGCCTGCCACAAACGCTCGACCGGGCAGAAGCCGCTGGCGAGTTTCAGGTTGGATTCCGGGCAATGGATCACGCTGGTGTTGCTTTCTACCAGCAACGCCAGGTCATCATCGCTGATCTGGGTCATGTGCACGGCCTGGAAGCGCGGGCCGAGCAGGCCAAGACGACCGAGGCGGGCCAGCGGACGTTCGCCGCGCTGCTCCAGTGACTGCTGAACTTCGAACGCGGTTTCATGGACATGCATGTGGATCGAGGCGTCCAACTCCTCGGCAATCACGCGGATTTTCTCGAGGTTTTCGTCGCCGACGGTGTACGGTGCATGGGGGCCGAAGGTGATCTTGATGCGTTCGTGATGCTTCAGATCGCCGAACAGTTCGACGCCCTGACGAATGGCTTCATCGGCGCTACTGGCGCCCGGGATCGGGAAATCAAGGATCGGAATGGCGATCTGCGCGCGAATGCCGCTGTTGTGCACGCGCTCGCTGGCGACTTTCGGGAAGAAATACATGTCCGAGAAACAAGTGATGCCGCCCTTGATCTGCTCGGCAATGGCCAGATCAGTGCCGTCACGAACGAAGTCTTCATCGACCCACTTGGCCTCGGCCGGCCAGATGTGGTTTTCCAGCCAGGTCATCAGCGGCAGATCATCGGCCAGGCCGCGGAACAGGGTCATCGCTGCGTGGCCGTGCGCATTGATCAGGCCCGGAGCCAGCAACACATCCGGCAGTTCGCGGATTTCCGTGGCGTTACACTTCAATGCTTCGGCGCGCGGGCCGATAAACACGATGCGACCGTCGCGGATGCCCAGGCCGTGCTCCTTGAGCACAACGCCTGCAGGTTCGACGGGTACCAGCCAGGTCGGCAGCAATAATAAGTCGAGCGCAATGGCAGGTTTCGGCATCGAGGGTCGGTTCCAGTGCTTTTGTAAAGGATGGCGAAGTATACCCGAGCGTCTTCGCAGGGGGATCGCTATAATCGGCGGCTTTTGTTCATGAGTGCGGGGTGTGGGATGCGCGATCGACTGTTGGCTGCGGAGAAAGTGAAGGCCATCGATTGGCGAGACGGCGCGCTGCACCTGCTGGATCAGCGTATTTTGCCATTCGAGGAAACCTGGATTGCCTACACCAGCGCCGCCGGCGTGGCCGAGGCAATTCGCTCGATGGTGGTGCGTGGCGCGCCGGCTATCGGCATCAGTGCGGCGTATGGCATTGTCCTCGCGGCGCGTGCGCGGATCGCCGAAGGTGGCGACTGGTACGCGGCGCTGGAGGAGGATTTTGCCTTGCTGGCGGATTCTCGTCCGACAGCGGTCAATCTGTTCTGGGCGCTGGGTCGCATGCACGATCGCCTCGATCGCTTGAAAGAAAACGCCGATCCGCTGGCGGCGCTGGAAGCCGAAGCCATCGCCATTCATGAAAGCGACCGTGAAGCCAACCTGACCATGGCGCAGTTGGGCGTTGATCTGATCCGCAAACATCAGGGCAATGCCCAGGCGATTCTGACCCACTGCAATACCGGCGCGCTGGCTACCGGTGGTTTCGGTACGGCGTTGGGAGTGATTCGTGCAGCCTTTATTGAAGGCATGGTCGAGCGTGTTTATGCCGACGAAACCCGTCCATGGCTGCAGGGCTCGCGCCTGACTGCGTGGGAACTGGCCAACGAAGGCATTCCGGTAACTCTGAATGCCGACTCCGCCGCTGCGCACATCATGAAAACCAAAGGCGTGACCTGGGTGATCGTCGGCGCTGACCGCATCACGGCCAACGGTGATGTGGCGAACAAGATCGGCACCTATCAACTGGCGGTCAACGCCATGCACCATGGTGTGCGCTTCATGGTCGTGGCGCCGAGTTCGACCATCGACATGAATCTGGCCAGCGGTGATGACATCCCGATCGAAGAACGTGATGGTGCCGAGTTGCTGGAAGTAGGCGGCAAGCGTGTCGGCGCGGACGTTGAAGCGTTCAATCCGGTGTTTGACGTGACGCCGGCGGATCTCATCGACGCGATCGTCACCGAAAAAGGCATCGTCGAGCGTCCGGATACCGCGAAAATGGCCCAGTTGATGTGCCGCAAGCGCCTGCATTGATGCGGTGACACTCAATGTAGGAGCTGCCGAAGGCTGCGATCTCTTGATCTTGCTTTTTAGAGGTCAGGATCAAAAGATCGCAGCCTTCGGCAGCTCCTACAGGTGTGCGTCCCCCTAAAAGTCAATAAACATCGCTAAACCGAACCTAAAATCTGCATTCAAAGAAGCTCTGAGCCTCTCTCGTCCCCGTTAAGCCTGTCACCGGTCAACTAACTATGCTCCATGCGCATCAGGGGGATAGGTGCGTGGCGGCCTTTGTGATAACATCCGGCGTTTTCCGAGGCAGCTCCACGGAGCTGTCTTTACTGCGCAAATCCGCGATCCAATGTTGATTTGTCGTAAGTCGGCGCATGGCACTCGGCCGGCCCCGACGAGCTTCGTTGCTCCCACATGGATATGACGAAGTTTCACCAGAAAAAGGAATCAGGCTTCTCATGGGCGAACTGGCCAAAGAAATCCTCCCGGTCAATATCGAAGACGAGCTGAAACAGTCCTACCTCGACTACGCGATGAGCGTGATCGTCGGCCGTGCACTTCCGGATGCGCGCGATGGCCTCAAGCCCGTGCACCGTCGCGTACTGTTTGCGATGAGCGAGCTGGGCAACGACTTCAACAAGCCGTACAAGAAATCTGCCCGTGTTGTCGGCGACGTGATCGGTAAGTATCACCCGCACGGTGACACTGCCGTGTACGACACCATCGTTCGTATGGCTCAGCCTTTCTCCCTGCGTTACCTGCTGGTAGACGGTCAGGGCAACTTCGGTTCGGTCGACGGCGACAACGCTGCGGCCATGCGATACACCGAAGTGCGCATGACCAAACTGGCGCACGAATTGCTGGCTGACCTGCACAAAGAAACCGTGGACTGGGTGCCGAACTACGACGGCACCGAAATGATCCCGGCGGTCATGCCGACCCGGATCCCCAACCTGCTGGTCAACGGCTCCAGCGGTATCGCCGTGGGCATGGCGACCAACATTCCGCCGCACAACCTCGGTGAAGTCATCGACGGCTGCCTGGCGCTCATCGACAACCCTGAGCTGACCGTCGATGAACTGATGCAATACATCCCCGGTCCGGACTTCCCGACCGCCGCGATCATCAATGGTCGCGCCGGCATCATCGAAGCCTACCGCACCGGCCGCGGGCGTATTTACATGCGTGCCCGCTCGATCATTGAAGACATCGACAAGGTCGGTGGTCGTCAGCAGATCGTCATCACCGAACTCCCTTACCAGCTGAACAAGGCGCGTCTGATCGAGAAGATCGCCGAGCTGGTCAAAGAGAAGAAGCTGGAAGGCATCACCGAACTGCGCGACGAGTCCGACAAGGACGGTATGCGCGTCGTGATCGAACTGCGTCGCGGCGAAGTGCCTGAGGTGATCCTCAACAACCTCTACGCCCAGACCCAGCTGCAATCGGTATTCGGCATCAACATCGTTGCGCTGATCGACGGCCGCCCACGCATCCTCAACCTCAAGGATCTGCTGGAAGCCTTCGTCCGTCACCGTCGCGAAGTCGTTACCCGTCGCACCGTGTTCGAACTGCGCAAGGCGCGCGAGCGTGGTCACATCCTCGAAGGCCAGGCCGTTGCCCTGTCGAACATTGACCCGGTCATCGCCCTGATCAAAGCCTCGCCGACCCCTTCGGAAGCCAAAGAAGCGCTGATCAGCACGCCGTGGGAATCCTCGGCAGTGGTGGCGATGGTTGAGCGTGCCGGTGCCGATTCGTGCCGTCCGGAAAACCTCGACCCGCAATACGGTCTGCGCGAAGGCAAGTACTTCCTGTCGCCAGAACAGGCGCAAGCCATTCTGGAACTGCGTCTGCACCGTCTGACCGGTCTGGAACACGAAAAACTGCTGGCTGAGTATCAAGAGATCCTCAATCAGATCGGCGAGCTGATCCGCATCCTCAACAGCGCTGTGCGCCTGATGGAAGTGATCCGCGAAGAGCTGGAAGTGATTCGTGCCGAATACGGCGACGTGCGTCGCACCGAAATTCTCGATGCCCGTCTCGACCTGACCCTGGGTGACATGATCCCGGAAGAAGAACGCGTCGTGACCATCTCCCACGGTGGCTACGCCAAGACCCAGCCGCTGGCTGCGTACCAGGCTCAGCGTCGTGGCGGTAAAGGCAAATCAGCGACCGGCGTCAAGGATGAGGACTACATCGCTCACCTGCTGGTTGCCAACAGCCACACCACGCTGCTGCTGTTCTCCAGCAAGGGCAAGGTGTACTGGCTCAAGACCTACGAGATTCCGGAAGCCTCCCGCGCTGCCCGTGGTCGTCCGCTGGTCAACCTTCTGCCATTGAGCGAAGGCGAGTACATCACCACCATGCTGCCGGTCGATCTCGAAGCCATGAAGCGTCAGGCTGATGAAGAAGAAGCCGAAGGCGCTGAAGCTGATGTAGAAGAGATCGAAAACAGCAACGAGACTGATGAAGAGCGTCGCGCTCGCATCAAGGCTGCCGACCGCAAGAAAGCACCGTTTATCTTCATGTCGACCGCCAACGGTACCGTCAAGAAGACCCCGTTGGTGGCCTTCAGCCGTCAGCGCAGCGTCGGTCTGATCGCGCTGGAGCTGGACGAAGGCGACATCCTGATCTCCGCCGCCATCACCGATGGCGAGCAGGAAATCATGCTGTTCTCCGACGGCGGCAAAGTGACTCGCTTCAAGGAATCCGAAGTTCGCGCCATGGGCCGTACCGCCCGCGGTGTGCGTGGTATGCGTCTGCCGGAAGGGCAGAAGTTGATCTCCATGCTGATTCCGGAAGAAGGCAGCGAAATCCTGACGGCTTCCGAGCGCGGCTACGGCAAGCGCACGGCGATCACCGAGTTCCCTGAATACAAGCGTGGCGGTCAGGGCGTAATCGCCATGGTCAGCAACGAGCGTAATGGCCGTCTGGTCGGCGCGGTTCAGGTGCAGGATGGCGAAGAAATCATGCTGATCTCCGATCAGGGCACTCTGGTGCGTACCCGTGTCGACGAAGTGTCGAGCCTGGGCCGTAACACTCAGGGCGTGACGCTGATCAAGCTGGCCAAGGATGAAACCCTGGTCGGACTGGAGCGGGTTCAGGAACCTTCGGAAGTCGAAGGTGAAGAGCTCGAGGGTGAAGAGGGCGAGGAATTCGAAGGCACTGTCGTAAACGACGATGCCGGTGAAGACCAGCAACTCGACGCCGCAGCAGACGAAGAACCGCAAGAATAAGCGGACAAACAAGGGGGCGGATGAGAATTCGCCCCCTTGTTATTTGTCCGGTATGAAATTTCGACGCCCATGGAGATCCTTGTGGGAGCGAGCTTGCTCGCGAAAGCGGAGTATCAGGCGACATTATTGTTGAATGTCAGTCCGCCTTCGCGAGCAAGCTCGCTCCCACACACGATTGGCGCCGACTGATATGTGATACCACCAAATCAGAGCGAGATTGGATGTGAGCAAGCGAGCCTATAACTTCTGCGCCGGTCCTGCGGCGCTTCCCGAAGCTGTCCTGCAGCGCGCCCAGGGTGAACTCCTTGATTGGCACGGCAAGGGTCTGTCGGTCATGGAAATGAGCCATCGCAGCGATGAGTTCGTGTCCATCGCCACCCAGGCCGAGCAGGATCTGCGTGACCTGCTGAATATCCCGTCGAACTATAAAGTGCTGTTTCTGCAAGGTGGCGCCAGCCAGCAGTTCGCGCAGATCCCGCTGAACCTGTTGCCGGAAAACGGCTCGGCCGACTATATCGACACCGGTATCTGGTCGCAGAAAGCCATCGAAGAAGCCTCGCGCTACGGTCATGTCAACGTTGCTGCTACCGCCAAGCCTTACGACTATTTCGCTATCCCGGGCCAGAACGAGTGGAAGCTGTCGAAAGACGCCGCTTACGTTCACTACGCGCCGAACGAAACCATCGGCGGTCTGGAGTTCCAGTGGATCCCGGAAGTCGGCGACGTTCCGCTGGTGGCTGACATGTCTTCGGACATCCTCTCGCGTCCGGTCGATATCTCGCGTTTCGGCATGATCTACGCCGGCGCGCAGAAAAACATCGGCCCGAGCGGTATCGTCGTCAACATCATCCGCGAAGACCTGCTCGGCAAGGCGCGTGCGCTGTGCCCGACCATGCTCGACTACAAAGTCGCGGCGGATAACGGCTCGATGTACAACACCCCACCGACTCTGGCCTGGTACCTGTCCGGTCTGGTGTTCCAGTGGCTGAAAGAGCAGGGTGGCGTTGAAGCCATCGCTAAACTCAATGACGTCAAGCAGCGCACGCTGTATGACTTCATCGACGCCAGCGGCCTCTACAGCAACCCGATCAACAAGTCGGACCGCTCGTGGATGAACGTGCCGTTCCGTCTGGCCGATGATCGTCTCGACAAGCCGTTCCTCGTCGGTGCCGAAGAGCGCGGCCTGCTCAATCTCAAGGGCCACCGCTCCGTGGGCGGTATGCGCGCCTCCATCTATAACGCCGTCGACATCACCGCGGTCAACGCGCTGGTGGCGTACATGGCTGAATTCGAGAAGGAACACGGCTGATGTCCGAGCAAGAACTCAAGGCACTGCGCGTTCGCATTGACGCTCTGGACACCAAGGTCATGGAGCTGATCAGTGAGCGTGCGCGTTGCGCCCAGGAAGTCGCGCGAGTAAAGATGGCCTCGCTGGCCGAAGGCGAAGTGCCAGTGTTCTATCGTCCTGAGCGTGAAGCTCAGGTGCTCAAGCGTGTCATGGAGCGCAATCAGGGGCCGCTGGGCAACGAAGAGATGGCGCGGTTGTTCCGCGAAATCATGTCGTCGTGCCTGGCGCTGGAGCAGCCGCTGAAAGTGGCTTACCTCGGCCCTGAAGGCACCTTCACCCAAGCGGCGGCCATGAAGCATTTCGGTCACGCGGTGATCAGCAAGCCGATGGCGGCGATCGACGAAGTGTTCCGTGAAGTGGCAGCCGGTGCGGTGAATTTTGGCGTGGTTCCGGTGGAAAACTCCACCGAAGGCGCGGTCAACCACACGCTGGACAGCTTCCTTGAGCACGACATGGTCATCTGTGGCGAAGTCGAGCTGCGTATTCACCATCACCTGTTGGTCGGTGAAAGTACCAAGACCGATAGCATCAGCCGCATCTATTCCCACGCGCAGTCGCTGGCCCAGTGCCGCAAGTGGCTGGATGCGCATTACCCGAATGTCGAGCGCGTCGCGGTGTCGAGCAACGCTGAAGCCGCCAAGCGGGTCAAAGGTGAGTGGAATTCGGCGGCGATTGCCGGTGACATGGCGGCAGGGCTGTATGGCCTGACCCGTCTGGCCGAGAAGATCGAAGACCGTCCGGACAACTCGACGCGCTTCCTGATGATCGGTAACCAGGAAGTGCCGCCGACCGGCGACGACAAGACTTCGATCATCGTGTCGATGAGCAACAAGCCCGGCGCGCTCCACGAGCTGCTGGTGCCGTTCCACGACAACGGGATCGACCTGACCCGTATCGAAACGCGTCCGTCACGCAGTGGCAAATGGACTTACGTGTTCTTCATCGACTTCGTCGGCCATCACCGTGATCCGTTGATCAAAGGTGTATTGGAAAAGATCAGTCAGGAAGCGGTAGCACTCAAAGTGCTGGGTTCCTACCCGAAAGCAGTTCTCTAAGGGGCGGTAGCAAATGAGTGGCAACTTCCTCGCTCTGGCACAGCCGGGCGTGCAACAACTTTCGCCGTACGTTCCGGGCAAGCCTGTGGACGAACTGGCGCGCGAGCTGGATCTGGATCCGGCGAAAATCGTCAAACTGGCGAGCAACGAAAACCCGCTGGGTGCCAGTCCGAAAGCCTTGGCGGCCATCCGCGAAGAGCTGGCCGAGCTGACCCGTTATCCGGATGGCAACGGTTTCGCGCTGAAATCCCTGCTGGCCGAGCAATGCCGTGTCGAGCTGAACCAGGTCACCTTGGGTAATGGTTCCAACGACATTCTTGAGCTGGTTGCGCGTGCCTATCTGGCGCCGGGCCTGAACGCTGTGTTCAGTGAGCATGCGTTCGCGGTGTATCCGATTGCTACTCAAGCGGTCGGTGCTCAGGCCAAAGTGGTACCGGCCAAGGATTGGGGGCACGACCTGCCGGCAATGCTCGCCGCTATCGATGCCAACACCCGCGTGGTGTTTATCGCCAACCCGAACAACCCGACCGGGACCTGGTTCGGCGCAGAAGCGCTGGACGAATTCCTCCAGGATGTTCCGGAGCACGTGCTGGTAGTGCTGGACGAGGCGTACATCGAATACGCCGAAGGCAGTGATCTGCCGGACGGTCTGGATTTCCTTGCCGCTTACCCGAATCTGCTGGTGTCGCGCACGTTCTCCAAGGCCTATGGTCTGGCGGCATTGCGCGTCGGCTACGGTCTGTCGACTCCGGTTGTCGCTGACGTGCTGAACCGTGTTCGCCAGCCGTTCAACGTTAACAGTCTGGCTCTCGCGGCAGCCTGTGCGGCGCTGAAGGATGAGGAATATCTGGCGCAAAGCCGCCAGCTTAACGAGTCGGGCATGCAGCAGCTGCAAGCCGGTTTCCGTGAGTTGGGGCTGAACTGGATCGAATCCAAAGGCAACTTCATCTGCGTCGATCTCGCTCAAGTCGCAGCCCCGGTGTTTCAGGGCTTGCTGCGCGAAGGCGTGATCGTGCGTCCGGTGGCCAACTACGGCATGCCGAACCATCTGCGGGTGACCATCGGTCTGCCGGCGGAAAACAGCCGCTTCCTTGAAGCGCTGCGCAAGGTTCTGGCTCGTGGGTGATGTCACTGCACTGCAATCTGCTGCACCTATGATCGGTCGCCTTGTGGTGGTCGGTCTGGGTTTGATCGGTGGTTCGTTTGCCAAAGGCTTGCGTGAAAGCGGTATCTGCCGCGAAGTGGTCGGGGTCGATCTCGATCCGCAATCGCGCAAGCTGGCGGTCGAGTTGGGTGTGGTTGATCGTTGTGAGGATGACTTGGCAGCTGCATGCCAAGGCGCTGATGTGATTCAGCTGGCGGTGCCGATTCTGGCCATGGAAAAAGTACTCGCGCGTCTGGCGAGCATGGATCTGGGGCAGGCGATTCTGACCGATGTCGGCAGCGCCAAAGGCAATGTGGTGCGCGTGGCGACCGAGGCGTTCGGTGGTATGCCGGCGCGTTTCGTGCCGGGGCATCCGATTGCCGGTTCCGAGCAGAGCGGGGTGGAAGCCTCCAATGCCGAGCTGTTCCGTCGTCACAAAGTGATTCTCACGCCGCTCGAGCAAACCGATCCGGCGGCGCTGGCTGTGGTCGATCGTCTGTGGCGCGAATTGGGCGCCGACGTCGAGCACATGCAGGTCGAGCGTCACGATGAGGTGCTGGCCGCGACCAGTCATCTACCGCACCTGCTGGCCTTCGGTCTGGTCGATTCGTTGGCCAAGCGCAATGAAAATCTTGAGATCTTCCGTTACGCTGCGGGCGGTTTCCGCGATTTCACAAGAATCGCCGGAAGCGACCCGGTGATGTGGCACGACATCTTCCTCGCCAACCGCGAGGCTGTCCTGCGCACACTCGATACATTTCGCAGCGACCTCGACGCCTTGCGCGACGCGGTCGATGCAGGGGATGGGCACCAATTGTTGGGCGTTTTCACGCGCGCCCGGGTTGCCCGCGAGCATTTCAGTAAAATCCTGGCCCGCAGGGCCTATGTGGACGCTATGAATTCCAACGATCTGATCTTCCTGGCTCAACCTGGTGGCCGCCTGTCCGGTCGGATTCGCGTACCGGGTGACAAATCCATTTCCCACCGTTCGATCATGCTCGGCTCGCTTGCCGAAGGCGTCACCGAAGTCGAAGGCTTCCTTGAGGGCGAAGACGCCCTGGCGACCTTGCAGGCATTCCGCGACATGGGCGTGGTTATCGAAGGCCCGCATCACGGCCGCGTGACCATTCACGGTGTCGGCCTGCACGGTCTGAAACCGGCGCCGGGCCCGATCTATCTGGGCAACTCCGGTACCTCGATGCGTCTGCTGTCCGGTTTGCTGGCCGCGCAGAACTTCGACAGTGTTTTGACGGGTGATGCGTCGCTTTCGAAGCGCCCGATGAATCGCGTAGCCAATCCACTGCGTGAAATGGGCGCGGTGATTGAAACTGCTGCTGAAGGTCGTCCGCCGATGACCATTCGTGGCGGCCACAAGCTCAAAGGCCTGACTTACACCATGCCGATGGCCAGTGCTCAGGTGAAGTCCTGCCTGTTGCTCGCCGGTCTGTACGCTGAAGGCAAGACCACCGTGACCGAACCAGCGCCGACTCGCGACCACACCGAGCGCATGCTGCGTGGTTTCGGTTATCCGGTCAGCGTTGAAGGTGCGACGGCTTCGGTTGAGTCTGGCGGTAAGTTGACCGCGACTCACATTGAAGTGCCTGGCGATATCTCGTCGTCGGCGTTCTTCCTTGTAGCGGCCTCGATCGCCGAAGGTTCCGAGCTGGTGCTCGAGCACGTCGGCATCAACCCGACTCGTACCGGCGTGATCGACATCCTACGCCTGATGGGTGCTGACATCACCCTGGAAAACCAGCGTGAAGTCGGCGGCGAGCCGGTGGCTGACCTGCGCGTGCGGGCAGCTAAACTCAAAGGTATCGAGATTCCCGAAGAGCTGGTTCCGCTGGCCATCGACGAATTCCCGGTGCTGTTCGTGGCGGCTGCCTGCGCCGAAGGTCGTACCGTGCTGACTGGCGCTGAAGAGCTGCGGGTCAAGGAATCGGATCGTATCCAGGTGATGGCGGACGGTCTGTTGGCGCTGGGCGTGAAATGCCAGCCAACCCCAGACGGCATTATCATCGATGGCGGCCAGATCGGCGGCGGCGAAGTGCATGGTCACGGCGATCACCGTATTGCGATGGCGTTCAGCGTTGCCTCGTTGCGCGCCACTGCACCGATCCGCATCCATGATTGCGCCAACGTCGCGACGTCGTTCCCCAACTTCCTCGCGCTGTGCGGGCAGGTCGGTATTCGTGTGGCACAAGAGGCTCAGTCGTGAAAAACATTGCACCGGTCATCACCATTGATGGGCCAAGCGGCTCGGGCAAGGGCACGGTCGCCGGGATTCTGGCCAAGCGTCTGGGCTGGAATCTGCTGGATTCCGGTGCGCTTTATCGCCTGCTGGCGTTTGCTGCGCACAATCATGGTGTCGACCTGACCAATGAAGAGCTGCTGAAGAAACTCGCCGCTCATCTGGATGTTCAGTTCATTGCCGCGACCGAAGGTCAGCTGCAACGGATCATCCTGGAAGGTGACGAAGTCAGCGATGTCATTCGCACCGAAAGCGTCGGCTCCGGCGCTTCGCAAGTGGCTGCATTGCCCGCCGTACGTGAGGCGCTGCTGCAGCGTCAGCGTGCTTTCCAGGAAGCGCCGGGCCTGGTGGCCGACGGCCGCGATATGGGTACGGTGGTTTTTCCCGATGCGCCATTGAAGATTTTCCTGACCGCCAGTGCCGAGGAGCGGGCGCGCCGTCGATATTTGCAGTTGAAGGGCAAAGTCGAGGGTGTTAGTCTGTCGAGTCTGCTAGATGAGATCCGTGCACGCGACGAGCGTGACACCCAGCGAGCGGTAGCCCCGCTTAAGCCGGCGGCTGACGCCATACAGCTGGATTCCACGGAGTTGTCCATCGATCAGGTGCTTGAACGCATCATGAGCGAGATCGCCATTCGCGATATCGCCGGGTGACCAAGAAGGTTGCAGGGGACCAGTCATAGTCCTGTGGCGCTTCTTCTATATGAAACTAACCCACACCGTCTGGGGTGTGGAGATGGGCGTATCCTTCGCCCTCATTTACAGGAATTAAAATGAGCGAAAGCTTTGCGGAACTCTTTGAAGAAAGCCTAAAAACCCTGAACCTTCAGGCAGGCTCCATCATCACCGGTGTTATCGTTGATATCGATTACCAGGCTCGCTGGGTAACCGTTCACGCTGGCCTGAAGTCTGAAGCACTCATCCCGCTTGAGCAGTTCTACAACGACGCTGGCGATCTGACTATCAATGTCGGTGACGAAGTTCACGTTGCTCTGGACTCGGTTGAAGACGGTTTCGGTGAAACCAAGCTGTCCCGTGAAAAAGCCAAGCGCGCTGAGTGCTGGATCGTTCTGGAAGCAGCCTTCGCAGCTGAGGAAGTGGTCAAGGGCGTTATCAACGGTAAGGTTAAAGGCGGCTTCACTGTCGACGTTAACGGCATCCGTGCGTTCCTGCCAGGTTCCCTGGTTGACGTCCGTCCAGTGCGCGACACCACGCACCTGGAAGGCAAAGAGCTGGAATTCAAGGTCATCAAGCTGGACCAGAAGCGCAACAACGTTGTCGTTTCCCGTCGCAGCGTCCTGGAAGCCGAGAACTCCGCCGAGCGTGAAGCTCTGCTGGAATCCCTGCAGGAAGGCCAGCAAGTCAAAGGTATCGTCAAAAACCTCACCGATTACGGCGCATTCGTCGATCTGGGTGGCGTGGACGGCCTGCTGCACATCACCGACATGGCCTGGAAGCGCATCAAGCATCCTTCCGAGATCGTCAACGTTGGTGACGAAATCGACGTTAAGGTTCTGAAATACGATCGCGAACGCAACCGTGTTTCCCTGGGCCTGAAGCAACTGGGCGAAGATCCATGGGTTGCTATCAAAGCCCGTTACCCAGAAAGCACTCGCGTTACCGCTCGTGTAACCAACCTGACCGACTACGGCTGCTTCGCTGAGCTGGAAGAAGGCGTTGAAGGTCTGGTACACGTTTCGGAAATGGACTGGACCAACAAGAACATCCACCCTTCGAAAGTCGTACAAGTCGGCGACGAAGTGGAAGTTATGGTTCTGGACATCGACGAAGAGCGTCGTCGTATCTCCCTTGGCATCAAGCAGTGCAAATCTAACCCATGGGAAGATTTCTCTGGCCAGTTCAACAAGGGCGATAAAATCTCCGGCACCATCAAGTCGATCACCGATTTCGGTATCTTCATTGGTCTGGACGGCGGCATCGACGGTCTGGTTCACCTGTCCGACATCTCCTGGAACGAAGTGGGCGAAGAAGCCGTACGTCGTTTCAAGAAGGGTGACGAGCTGGACACCGTTATCTTGTCGGTTGACCCAGAGCGCGAGCGTATCTCCCTGGGTATCAAGCAACTGGAAAGCGATCCGTTCTCCGAGTACGTTCAAGAGAATGACAAAGGCGCCATCGTTAAAGGCACTGTGAAAGAAGTTGACGCCAAAGGCGCCATCATCGTTCTGGCCGACGATATCGAAGCGACTCTGAAAGCCTCCGAAATCAGCCGTGACCGCGTTGAAGACGCGCGCAACGTTCTGAAAGAAGGCCAGGAAGTAGAAGCCAAGATCATCAGCGTTGACCGCAAGAGCCGCGTGATCCAGCTCTCCATCAAGTCGAAAGACGATGCTGAAGAGAAAGAAGCTATCCAAAGCCTGAAGGCTGAAGAAGCTCCTGCTGGCGACACCACCATGGCGGCACTGCTGCGCCAGGCAATGGCCAAACAGAACTAAGTTCTGCTTGATCATGAAAAAGGGCGACTTCGGTCGCCCTTTTTTGTGCCTGTGATTTAGTGTCCGCGGCTTGCATGATGGTTTTGGTGAAACCAATCTGGCTTCCGGGCGGTCTGTTTCTTTAATCGGATCAATCGCCTATTCACGACTAAGCTTGGTCTTAAGTGTGTAGTCGTCGGGCAGTTGCCTGGCATAAGGAAGTGGATGAAAAAGTTTATTGTCCTCATGGCTGTACTGGTTCTGGCTGGCTGTACGACCAGTGCCAAGACCCATGCCGTGCGTGGTGTCAGTGGTATAGAGGTCGACTGCTCTGGGCTGGGCTCTGGCTGGGAGAAATGCCAGAAGCGCGCGGCGAAGGAGTGCAAGGGCGCAGGCTACAAAGTGATCACGAGATCAGATGATGCCAAGGAGGAAGATGAGTTTCCTTTTGGCTTCAACCCGGCGGGTTACGTAACGCGAACCATGCTGGTGATATGCCGTTAAGCATGCTGTGCCCTGTTTGTTGCTGTGATGCCCTGAAAACGGGCGTTTCGACGCGGTGGAAGATATGTCAATCCCTGGGCTGTTCAAAATCTTCCGGGCGTGCTAAAACCTTTCAAGCGCTGATCTAGCTGCTTGAAAAAGAAGGGAAAAATATGACGAAGTCGGAGTTGATCGAACGAATTGTCACCCATCAAGGGCTGCTCTCATCCAAGGATGTGGAGTTGGCCATCAAGACCATGCTTGAACAAATGTCCCAATGTCTGGCTACCGGTGATCGTATCGAGATCCGTGGGTTTGGCAGTTTCTCTCTGCACTACCGTGCACCGCGCGTTGGTCGTAATCCCAAGACCGGTCAATCGGTCAGTCTGGACGGTAAATTCGTTCCGCACTTCAAGCCGGGCAAGGAGTTGCGTGATCGCGTGAACGAAGAAGAGGAGGAGGGGGTTTGACAGTCGCTATCTCTCAAGGGGTTACTCATGCGTAACCTTAAGCGCATATTTCTTGGTGTATTCATTCTTTTACTGGTCTTGGCGATTCTGGCGTTTGTGCTGGAGAATCAGCAATCGGTGTCTTTATTGTTTCTAGGTTTGTCTGGGCCGCAGTTGCCGGTTTCGCTGGTCGTCGTATTGGCGTTGCTCATTGGCATGTTGATTGGTCCAGTGCTGGGCTGGTTTTTGGGACGCTCGTCCAGATCTGCGCGCAAGCGACTGGTCTGAAGCGGCAAGGGGCGGGGCGTCTGTCGAAATTGCGCCTCTGCCTGTCTTTATCCATTAGTAAAACCATCATTAAGCTGTAAAATGCGTCCCTTGTTCGATCTTGCCTTATTGCATGTCGATTCAGACTGACTCTGACAGATGCCAACTGCGAGTGGCTTCTGCATTCATGGATTAGACAGCGCTCATCGGCAGCGCTGTCCGCAGCTCAAGGGTATCGTTCGCGTGAAAATTCTAGTTACCGGCGGCGCCGGCTTTATTGGCTCGGCAGTCATCCGTCACATCATTTCCAACACGTCCGATGCTGTCGTTAACGTCGATAAACTGACTTACGCCGGCAATCTGGAGTCCTTGGCAGAAGTCAGCCAGAATTCGCGCTACGCATTTGAACGAGTCGATATCTGTGATCGTGATCAGATCGACCGTGTCCTGCGCGAGCACCAGCCAGATGCGATCATGCATCTGGCCGCTGAATCCCACGTTGATCGCTCGATCTCCGGTCCGTCCGAGTTCATCCAGACCAATATCATCGGCACGTACACGCTGCTTGAAGCTGCCCGCCACTACTGGGCTGCGCTGGATGATGCGCGTAAAGCCAATTTCCGCTTTCACCACATTTCGACTGACGAAGTTTACGGAGACCTCGAAGGTCCGGAAGACCTCTTCACCGAAACCACGCCTTACCAGCCAAGCTCGCCATACTCGGCCAGCAAGGCCAGCTCTGATCACCTTGTTCGCGCTTGGGCTCGTACCTATGGTCTTCCGACTCTGGTAACCAACTGTTCGAACAACTACGGCCCGTGCCATTTCCCTGAGAAGCTGATCCCGCTGATCATTCTCAATGCGCTGGAAGGCAAACCTCTGCCGGTGTATGGCAAAGGTAATCAGGTTCGTGACTGGTTGTATGTCGAAGATCACGCGCGCGCGTTGTACAAAGTCGTCACCGAAGGCGTCATCGGTGAGACTTACAATATCGGTGGTCATAACGAGAAACAAAACATCGAAGTGGTGCAAACCCTGTGTGCGTTGCTCGATGAGTTGCGTCCTGATTCGCCCCACCGCCCTCATGCCAGCCTGGTTACTTATGTTCAGGATCGTCCAGGTCATGACGTGCGTTATGCAATCGATGCGAGCAAGATTCAGCGTGAGCTGGGTTGGACGCCGGAAGAAACTTTCGAGACCGGTATTCGCAAGACTGTCGAATGGTATCTGAATAACGCTGAGTGGGTTGAGCACGTGAAGAGCGGCAGCTACCAGCAGTGGATCGATCAGAACTATGCGGATCGCTCGAACAAGGCATGAAAATCCTTCTGCTGGGTAAGAACGGTCAGGTAGGTTGGGAGCTGCAGCGCTCGCTCGAGCCGCTTGGTCAGTTGATTGCGCTGGATCGCCAGACTGCCGATGGGCTGTGTGGTGATCTCGCCGATCTGGCCGCCGTGCGTGCGACGATCCGACAGATCAAGCCCGATGTCATCGTCAACGCCGCTGCGTACACCGCAGTCGACAAGGCAGAATCAGAAACTGAGCTGGCCTTCATTGTGAACGGCCAGGCGATGCAGGTCTTGGCCGAAGAGGCAGCTGCTCTGAATGCCTGGCTGGTTCATTATTCAACCGATTATGTCTTCAATGGTACTGGTTCCGTTCCATGGCTGGAGACGGATGCTGTCGGCCCGGTGAATCAGTACGGTGCGAGTAAGCTGGCAGGCGAGCAGGCGATCATTGCGTCGGGCTGCAAGCATCTGATCTTCCGGACCAGTTGGGTCTACGCAGCGCGCGGCAACAACTTCGCCAAGACGATGTTGCGGCTGGCAAAGGATCGGGAAACGCTGAATGTTATCGCGGACCAGATCGGAGCTCCGACAGGGGCTGATCTGATAGCGGATGTAAGCGCTTTGGCCATTCGCCAGGCGTTGCAGCAGCCGGAGCTTTCAGGTGTTTATCACTTGGCGGCCAGCGGCGAAGTGTCTTGGCATGGGTATGCGACTCATGTCATTGCATTCGCTCAGGCCAATGGGGAAAAACTTGCAGTAACGGCCGTCAATCCAATCGATACGACTGCTTACCCGACTCCTGCGCAACGGCCCCTGAACTCACGTCTTGATACCCAGAAGTTACGTGCCAAATTTTATCTACACTTGCCGGATTGGCAAAGTGGTGTGAACCGAATGCTTAGGGAAGTTCTGAACAAATGACCACGACAAATCGTAAAGGCATCATCCTCGCTGGTGGTTCGGGTACACGCCTGCACCCGCTGACCCTTGGCGTTTCCAAGCAGATGCTGCCGATCTACGACAAACCGATGATCTTCTATCCGCTGTCCGTGTTGATGCTGGCGGGGATGCGCGAAATCCTGATCATCTCCACGCCGGAAGATTTGCCTTGTTTTCGCAAATTGCTAGGTGATGGAAGCGTTTACGGGATCAAGCTGACCTATGCAGAACAACCTAGTCCCGACGGTCTGGCCCAGGCATTCATCATCGGTGAAGAGTTCATTGGCAAAGATCCTTGCTGCCTGATTCTTGGTGACAATATCTTTTACGGGCAGCACTTCTCGGACAATTTGCGTTCTGCGAGCACTCAGCAAACAGGCGCTACTGTCTTCGGTTATCACGTGTCTGATCCAGAGCGTTTCGGTGTTGTCGAATTCGACGAAACGGGCCGTGCTCTGAGTATTGAAGAGAAACCGCTCAAGCCTAAATCCAACTACGCCGTGACCGGGCTGTACTTCTACGATAACGATGTCGTCGAGATCGCGAAGGGCATCAAGCCATCCGAGCGTGGTGAGTTGGAAATTACTGACGTCAACCGTGCGTACCTTGAAAGAAAGACGCTGAGTGTTGAAATGCTCGGTCGTGGATTTGCCTGGCTCGATACAGGCACGCACGATTCGCTGCTTGAGGCCAGTCACTTCGTACACACCATCGAACAGCGTCAGGGCCTCAAGGTGGCTTGCCTGGAAGAGATCGCATACCACAACGGCTGGATCACTGCCGAGCAACTCGGTGCCCAAGCCGATGCGCTGAAGAAGACTGGTTATGGCCAGTACTTGCAGAAACTCTTGGAGCCAACTAATCGCTGAAAATGGCGATTTGATGCAAAGGATGTTTCGTGAGTGCTCGCCAAAATCATACGCCGGTAAAACCCCGAATCGCTGTTTTGCTGGCGGCCTACAATGGTGTGCACTGGCTAGAAGAACAGATTGAGTCAATTCGCCGCCAGACGGCGGTGGATTTGACGATTTACATCAGTGTCGATCCATCCACTGATGGTACCGAGCAGTGGTGCGCCGCGAGCGCTGCGAAGTACTCCGACATAGTTCTTCTGCCTGTCTCCGAGGTGTTCGGAGGCGCTGCTCGCAACTTTTTCCGCCTGATTCGTGACGTCGCGTTCGACGGTTATGACTATGTTGCGTTTTCTGACCAGGATGATATCTGGGATACAGACAAGCTCGAGCATTCTGTCCGGATGCTGCAGAGTCATGGCGTTGATGCGTATTCCAGTAATGTCACCGCATTCTGGCCAAGTGGCAAAACGCTTCTGTTGGACAAGGCGCAGTCTCAGGTGGAGTGGGATTATCTATTTGAGGCCGCTGGTCCCGGCTGTACTTATCTGATGAGCCGCAAGGTCGCCGACCCGTTGAAGGCATTAATGCTTCAGACTTGGGAGAGGCTTCAATCTGTGTCGCTGCACGATTGGTATGTCTATGCCTTTGCGCGCAGTGCGGGATATAAATGGTTTATCGACTCTCGCTCAACGTTGCGTTATCGCCAGCATGAGAGGAATCAGGTCGGCGCTAATACCGGAATAAAGTCGCTTGTTTCGCGGTACAAAAGCATTAACAACGGATGGTGGTTCTCTCAAGTCAAACTCATCGCATCGCTGGTTGGTTTGGATGTGCACCCCTTTGTTTTGCAATGGCGGGCGTTGGGCAGGCTGCAACTTCTATCGCTTTCAATGAGTGCCTTGAAGTGTCGGCGCCGGGCGCGTGACAAGTTTTTATTCTTCTGTGTTTGCTGGATCAATGCAGCAATGTGGCAGCCTCTACAATGTGCTGATAGCACTATCACCGCTGCGAAAAAGTAAGGTTCAACGAGGCGTCTCTCGCGTGAGTGAGAGCCTGTCTGTCAGGTGCGAAGCGACGTCTTTCAAGCCTTGGGATGTATCAGTGGCCTGGTACTCTCAAAGCGCTATCTCCTTCTCTTCATTTATCGATAAAAATGCATGCGACCTCATCAGTTCAATGATGGGCTCGTGCCTGCGTGCCCGGCCGAGGAAAGACCTGATGCGTTTCCAGGATGAGTGGGTTGCTACCGAAACGCTGTGGTTGCCCAGAATGAAAAATCCTCGATAGATGCATTTCCACCTATCGAGGATTCTTGGGAAGTGAGGTCACTGCAGCGTGTTGTCGGTGCCTTAAAGCGTTGTTTTGGCAGCGGAGGTTATCAGGTCAACTGATAACCTCTCGATGGCGTGTTTTTCCACTCACACCCGAAATTGATCCTGTTTCAAAAAACGGAGAATTTCTGGATGTCTCTTTAATAGCTAGCCGACAGATCAACCCAGTTGTTGTTGGACATTCCGTTGTTATCTACGGAGAACCTGTAAGGTCGGCCCTGTGAGTAAGGAAGGTCGACAGACAGCGAAGTCCCCATTTTGATAACGCTTCTTTCCTTGAAAATTTTTCCATCCAGATAGATCGTTACGCCGGCGGTCGCTCCACCACTGGCCACTGCGCTGTCGGGAACGCCTTTGGAGATGGCGACCACTACTGGCAGTGTTTTGCCGGGGCTGGTGATGAGGCTAGACACTTCCAGATTAAAGGCGGTCGGTGTGTCCCCTGGATGCACAAACAATGTCTGGCGCTCGGTGTTTTGGCGGACGATGCCGTATTTTTCTCCAAGCACCGGGTCACTGACATACTGCCCGATAGGCAGCAGGTTCGAGGTGTTCTTGCGATAGAGTTTAGCGCCGCGGCCGAGAAGTTTCGTCCAGAAATCGGTATCGAACTCGCCCACGAAATCATAATTCATGATGATTTCAGGGATGCTGCAGGCGCTGTAAGGCCATTCGTGCCGCGGCCCAGACGGAGATATCGTCATGGGAGTTGCCGATATAGTCGAAGCCTTGCACGCCATAATGCTCGACCAGCAGATCTCGCTTGCGGTGGGACGACAGATTGGTCTTTTCGTCGGACGCCAGCACGCTGTCGAACAAATCAAGATGCTCGGCAATGCGCTCGGCCAATGAGTGATGGCTTGCAGTCGCCAACACTACCGAACGACCTGCACTGCGGGCGGTTTCGATCAGCGCGATAACTTCCCGATTGTATGGAAGAACGTTGACATCGATATGAGTCGCATTGGCCAGCTTTGATTTCAGCGTGGCTTTGCCGTTGCCCAACCATTTGAATGGCTTGAGCAATTGCAGTGGGTGACTGCGCAAGAAGGCCATACCGGTTTCGAGCAACAGATCGGAGCGCAACAGAGTGCGTCGAGCTCAACGACAAGGGGTGGAGCTGAGCCGGTCACGAGGGTTCTTCCCTGAGTGCTGGCCAGCATTAAGGCTTGTCCCAGGGTAGTGAGTCGAGGAGAACAGCGCCGCTGGGCGACAATCAATCAGTAAGGCCAGCGGGTATTCATTAAGCGCGCGAACATAGCACGAGCAGAGCTTTTTTTCATGGGTTGAAGGGTACTCCAGATTTTTTTCTGCCCTTCGTCGGGCCTCGGTCTCATCTGTAAATGCTTGTGCGTTTTCTGCTGTTTTCCATTGCGGGAAGCTTCCTCGCGAATCCATTCAGGACGACTTGATTGCGTGACCAGGAGCTCCTGCGGTGATCTAATCAAGCGCGCACCCGTCCAGGAATGGGTGCTTGCAAGATCGAGGCGTCGGATGGGCAGGACGCCATCGCGTTGTTTTAGCGAGTTGGGAAAATGGCGCGATGGTCATCCCAGTCCGCCCTGCCTTCCTGAATCTGAATCAATTGGCCGGGAATCGCATAGGCGGCAATGCCCAGCGTCTCGGATTGTTCAAGTGCTTTATCAGGGATAGGGAATCTGCATTCGAGAACTTTGTCGCCCTGGCAATATTTTGCCAGGGGGAAATCACCCGCGTTGATGAGTATTTTTTGATTCGAGTCATTCAGGTGAATGGCGAAAATCAGACCAGCCTGCGTTCCGGGGACGAGCTTGAAAAATACAACCTTATGCTTGTCCTCTGTGTCAGTGGGTTGATAGCTAAGATTGGAAATCGTCGTGCCGTCGATGAAGATCACTTTGCCATCGACCGATTTTGACTTTTCAATGCTTGCCATGGAGTAAACCATGCTGGTGGTGATGGCAATTATTGCTATGGCGGGGAGCAACCAATACTTTTTCATGTTCAGAACCTGTTCAAGTGGAAGGCTGCGACAGTGGCAATCAGCGCCAGTACGCAACTGATCGCAACTGGACCATAACTGGATCTGAGGTTGTCCTTCACGGAGGCGTGACGGCGATCCCAGGCATTCATGATCAGATGCCTGCAAGGGTCTTCAATGCCTTTATAGAGGAGTGCCGATGATGTGAGCGCTACTATCCAGAATATTGCGTACCCAGTCAGCCCGTACGGCTTGATCGCTGCGGTGTATGGCTCAATGAATGTGATCAGAATCGCGTGAACGAGGTAAAGGGAGAAGCTGATTTCCCCCAGAAACACCAGCGGTCTGGTCGAGAGCAGTGCCCCGATCGGCCCTTTGCTCAGTGCAAAGACGAGGATCAACGTTCCCCAAATGAGCCAGATACCCTCCCGCTGGAAGTAGTAACCGGCGGCGGTTCCAAATGTATCGGCGATACGTGCAGGGTTGCCAGCCAGCAACATGCCTGCGACGACCAAGCCAAGTGCCATCAACTCTAAATACAGCCAGCCCAATTGACTGGCTTTGAACTCATGAATCGCTGGCGTCATGAAAACCTTGGCCAGGAAAATACCAAACATGAATTCAAATACCCTGACCAGCGGGTTGAAATAGAGGGTTCCGAGCAAACTGACGCCGTTGTAATTGTCGGTAGACTTCAACTCCAAGGCGTTACCGGCCCAGATAAATGCCACGACAACCAGGGTTGCAGCAAAAAACAGCTTGGCCCAGTGTTTGCTCCACAACCCGATGAGTAGCGGAAACAGAAGGTAGAAGAACATTTCGTTGGAAATGCTCCATGCCACGCCATTGAATGACAGGGCCCATAGTTTCAGTGGAATCCATGATTGGACCAGTGTCAGGTTTGAAATCAGGCGCAGCATGCCTGTCTCGCCACCAAAGTAGGTGTACCGGTCAAAGTGGAAAATCAGGCCTATCCAAATGATGCATGTCACTAAATGGAGCGGCCAGACCCGGGCAAACCGGGCAACCAGAAACCTCTTGATCGACCCGTCCTTTGAAAAGTCTTTGTAGTTGTACGCCAGAATGAATCCGCTAAGCACGAAGAAAAATGAAACGCCCTGACCCAGAGGAGCAGCCTCGGCAATCCCGAATGACCCGAATATCGGGTGCGCATGGGTAAGCACGATCATCGCAGCAGCGAAAAATCGCAGGGACGTCAGCGCGTCCAATTTGTGCTTAACGTTCACAATTCCTACCAGGATAAAAAAAGGGGGGGCGTATGGTATCGCTATGTCATGGCATTTTAAAGATCGCAGGGCGAGGGTGCTGATTCAGAAATCACTGGTGTTGGCGGTCGCGGTGGGAGCGGCCGAGCAAGTGGATGAGCTCATCACGCGTTGCCCACGTTCTGAATAGTTGTGCTGAGCGTGCCCCTGACATTGACTTCGCCAGTGGCCCGTATCGGTTTGGACTGGGAAAGGACAAGCCTGATGAGCTTGTCGCTCCCCCATGATATGGAAGGCGGATTTACCCGGTTACTTTGTTGAGCGCTTGCTTTCGATATACCAGGCAATCGTGCGCTTCAGGCCTTCCTGAAGGCTAAACTCTGCTTTCCAGCCCAGTTCCCGTTCAGCAAGAGAGCATTCCAGCACATTAACGGGGACGTCAAATGGTCTCGCTGGAAGAAAGTTTCTCGCGACAGGCGTGTCGGTGATTTTTTCGATAAGTTCTATTAGAGTACTGAGTGCAGTACCTTCGCCAGAACCAATGTTGAAAACGGTTTTTGGCCCTGAATACTTTAGTGCTTTTGAAAATGCATTCGCGATATCTTTTATGTATATATAGTCGCGAGTCACCGAACCGTCGCCCCAGATATCGATTGATTGGCCGGCGGTTGCGCGGCTGACGAAAGCGGCTATTGCGCCTTGAGCAGTTTCGATTCTTTGTCTTTCACCGTACGGGTTGGCGACACGCAGAATGACCGGCTTTATATTATGAAGCTTGCTGTACAGATAGAGATATTTCTCAATGGTCAGCTTGCTTATTCCGTATGAGACTTCAGGGTCTGTCGGGTGCTCTTCAGTCAAGGGGCACTGTACAGGTTTGCCGTATACGGTTCCGCCTGATGAAATAAAAACAATTTGCTGAACGTTCTGTTCAACCATAACGTCAAGCATGTTTAATGTGGCGATGACATTGGTCTGAATGTCATAAATGGGATCATCGTTGGAAGATTTTGGCAGGGTAGTGGAAACGAGATGGAGCACGCCGTCGACGCCAGTGATCGCTTCTTCAAGGTCGTGTTTGCTCTGCAGATCTCCCGAGATCCATTCAACGCTTTCGTGGGGTTCGAACGCTCTGTAGGGCGGCACGCGAGGGCGTTCGAAAATTCGTAGACTGTGCCCTTCTTCCAGCAGTTTGTCCGCGATCGCAGAACCGATAAACCCACCACCGCCAAAAATTACGTATTTCATGATTTATTCCAATTATTCATGAGGATTTGATGAGTTCGGCATAAACGCCTGAAAGTACATTCACATAGGCATCTAGCGATTCACCTGCCATCCTTCCCTGGCTCTGATTGTGGGCCGGGTCATTTACCATTGCAAGACGAGACTCTATTCGTTGTGCCAGTTGTCGGGCGTTACCGGGCTCAAATACAGCTACGTTATCGTCCTTGCCCAAGTACTCCGTTATGCCCGTTACATCACTGGCAATGACCGGTGTGCCGCAAGCCAATGCGTTCAATAGCACAAGCGGTGCGTTCTCTCTCCATGTCGAGGGTATGACCAGCGCGTCCAGAGAACTCAAGATGTTGCCAATATTTTCATGGGGGAAAGTGCCCATGAATCGGACGCGCTTATCTTCCTGGATAATGGATTCGAGCGTGTTGAAGTATTCCGGATATTGTTGTTTGTCACCGTAAACTAAAAAACGGGCATTGACGTGCGGCAGCGATTTGATCGCCTGCATGAAGATGTGGCAGCCCTTATGTTCCGTCAGCGTACCGATGAAGCCAAAGGTTGCAGTTGTTTTAGTCGGTGTAGCAAGGTCCGGTTCTTTAGGGTGAATCAGTGGTGGTTGAATACCGTACCTCAGGCGCTGGATTCTGCTTTGTGGAAGTCCCGTCTGGAGCAATAATTTTTCTATAAATAATGTCGGCGGCAATATTCTGTCGACTTTTAATAGCGCTTCTGTAATAACTTTTTTTCTATTGCTCAAATCAACCAAGGGGGAAACAAGTCGTTTCAGTGGAGTGTTGATAAGGGTTGAGGCGGTCAGAGCAATAGATGAAAACATTAATTGAGGTGTCAATGCCAGCAGCGTACGAGTTTTTCCCTTTTTGTTGTTGATGGCAACATGTTTTAAGCAGTTTCCGGCCAGCAAGTTCGGGCCTGTGCATTCAGCCTTTCCCCATGGCTTTACTAGTTGGCAGGATCGACAGCTTATCCAGTAATCGGTCGGTGTATAGACCGTCGGTATTTTCTCGTCAAAACAAGCGTTCAGTGCTGCGATCGTCAGGTTCTTCAGATGAAAAAAATGCACCAGATCCGGCTTGAGTTGTTCGAGAAGGACTCTGAATGGCTGGTAGATGGAAGCATTGTGGTACTCGTCGATCATTCGGGTGCGGGAGAACTTTCCCGGTGCATAGGGAATGTTGAATTGATGCACAGTAAAGTCTTTGTATACGTATGTTGAACGCTCTAGCGACTCGATATCGTCTAGTTTTGCTGTGACGATTTCGACTTGATGGCCCTGTGCTCTTAGCGCTTGAGCGGTCGATAGAGTCAGGACTTCTGTTCCCGCAGAAAAAAACGGAAAAAACTGGTGAACGCATAAGAGGATGCGCTTGCCGATGGCCAATGGCTTATCAGATTGCATGGTGATGAATTGTTTCATGCATTTTGATGGTTCCGATTGTGCAGACCGATTTACAGGCTTCCATTCGACGGGCGTTGAGCGCTCGAGTCGTTCAGCAACTGTCAGTCGGGGAGAGGGTGGACTCTAAAACAGTATTGGGGATAAATCCGGTAGTGGCCGTCCCTGGCCACGCCGTTCGTAGACAATCCTCAGGCTGATTCAGTTGCCTTTGAGTACATGGCAAATGTCTCTCGGGCCATGATTTCCGGCGTCCTCTCGTAGTTCGTGGTTTTCGCGAGATCGTAAAGGGCTTGCGGGTTGGCAACCCAGGCCGACAGCTTGCGATAAAGATCTTCGGCGCTGCCGCGATCAAATATCTCTCCGTTTACCCCGGCCTCTACAAACTCGGTCATGCCGCGCACATCCGATACCAGGGCAGGGGTGTGGGTGGCCAGAGCGTTCAACAGCACCAGTGGGCTGTTTTCATACCAGCGTGACGGGATCACCAGGGTGTCCATGTCGCGCAGGATATTGACCATATCCTTGCTCTCGAAAACGCCACGGAATTCGATTTGCGTGCCAGCGCTTTTGGCTTTCAATTCTTCCATGTACGCCGGATCCTGGTCGGTCGGACCATAGATCAACAATCGTGCACTGCCTTTTGGCAGGCGATTGAAGGCATCAATCAGCAGATCTGTACCTTTGTGCGGTGCTATCTGGCCGATGAAACCGATCACTGGAATGTGTTCGGCGTCTCGTTCCGGCTTCGGCGTGCGGTCGACGTCGATGCCGAACCACAAGGTTTTCATGGGGACCTTGATGTCGTTGTTGACATAGGCTTCCCTTAAAAAGGTGGTTGGCGCGACGGCACCGGCGTAGGAGCCGTTGTAAAGAGCCCCAAGAATGTCCGGGCGCTCCGCGATGTAGTCGATCGTTTGATCGAACACACTGTTTTTCACGCCCGGCATTTTGCGCAGAGCAGTTACGGCGCTGGCGATGAGCTTGGCTGACGTGCCATTGTTCGCGTATTTGATCCAGCCCTCTTTCGACGTGCGCGCAGTCTCTTTCAAGTAGCAGGCCACGCAGTTGCTGCGAGTTCTGGACGGGCCTGCGCACAGTGCACCGTCGGCTGCTTCCAGTTTATTGGTCAGGCAGAAACCGAAGAAGTCCGTGAAAGTTGCGTAGGTCGGAATGCCCAAGGCCTTGGTCGCTTCGAGCAAGGCACTGGTGTGGTTGATCAAATGGGTGACGTGAACGATGTCCGGTTTCAAGTCGGCGAGAATATCGGTCAAAACCGGACGCATCTCCGCCTGGTAGTACGTTTCCTTGATATTGACGTGAGGGATTTTGTTTTTGTCGACCAGGACAACTTCAAAGCCTTCATGCTCATATCGAGTGATCAATTCCGCCGCCGCGGGTTCGCCCTGAAACAAGGCGCTGACAATGACTACATCGTGGCCCCACTTGCGGTAATTCTTGGCCAGTTCCAGCGTATAGGTTTCTGTTCCGTAGAAATGATCCGGAAAGAAGCAGTGCACAAAAAAAACGATCTTCATTGTTTGGTTTCCGCCAGGGTTTCGGCATAGATCTGGTCGTAGTTCTCAATCATCGCCTGGATCGAGAAGTGAGCCTCGGCTCTTTCGCTGTGACGGTCGGCAATGTAGGTGCGACGAGCACTGTCATTCAGCAGATCTACGATGATGTCAGAGAGCTTGTCCGCATCTCCGTAAGGGGCGAGCAGGCTGCTGTCATCGACAATCTCGCCAATTGCACCGATGTCATACCCGACAACCGGAACATGCATGCGCATCGCAAAAGGACTGACCTGGCCGAAGCTTTCTTTCCAGACCGGCGCAACAAACAGCTTCATGCGGCGGTACAAGTCCGGCAGTTGCGAGTAGGCGACATAACCGGTGAACTCAAAGTTGTCTGATACGCCTGCCGAGTTCACCGCTTCCTTGAAGGTCTCCATCAGACTTCCGCCACCGACAATCAATACGCGGGTTTGCGGGCGTTTCTGTACAGCTTTGATGAACGGAGTAATGGAGTCAGCATTAAGCTTGTCCGTTTCCAGTCGGTAAACCATGCCGATCGTGTCGATAGCAGTCTGATTGGGCGCATCGGCTTTGAACATCGAGAAGTCGGAGCCGGGATAAACCGTTGCATTCGGTGCTTCTGCTTGTCCAAAAACGTTGCGAACGTAATCACTTACGTACACGTAACGCTTGATGGCGGGCGATAAGTAAGGCGCAACCGGTGTGTTGATGTTCTGGATGACAGGAATGCCCAATTGTTGCGCGGCACGCATGGTCTGGTCATACCAGGGTTCATCACAATCGCCCCAGTAGTGCATGTGAATGACTTCTGGTTGTAGTGCTTGCAGGTACTCGACAAAAGGCATCTCGTCTGCAGACAGTTTGATTTCCTTGATGGTGATGCCCGAATACGCGGCGGGGGTCGGCGCATGGCTGGTCAGAATACTTTGCTCGAACCGGTCGCCCAGGTATTCGTAGATGTCCACCACCAGGCGTGAGGAGCCGCCGGTCATGAAGTTGGCGATGACATGCAGCACCCGCGGCCGGACCGCGTTCAGCCTGGCTGGTTGCTTGACGATGTAAGTGTCTTCATTGATGTCGGCGGGCGCGTCAGTGTTCGACACAATAGCCGGTGGCTGGCCTCTCAGGCTTTTCTTCAAGGCCGAGACGGTCGGACTCAGCAAACGACGTGCGGGGGCGGGGGTCACGAGGGAGGCGAGCGTGTAGGCGATGCGCAGGTATTTCTTCAGATCGTTGGGTTGCGCTGCAAATGCCTGACTCAAACGAAACAGTCGGCTCCGGCCGATGGTTTGTAGCCGTTGCTCGCGATGTGCGACTTCAGCGTTAAGCAGTTGCACGATGGCGTTCTTTTGTTCCAGGTGCTGTTTCAGGGCGCTGATCTCCTGCTGCCTTGCTTCAGAAGCAGCCAGTGCTTCTTGCAGGGCGTCATTAACCTCATCCAGCGTGGAGTTCAGATTCTGACTCTGATTGATGGCGGACTCAGCAACCGCCTCTGTTTTGTTGATGAGATATTGGAACGCTGCCTCGGTTTGCGAGATGGCGGACACGAACGCTTCTTCCGTCTGTGTGATCGCAGAGTGAAACGCCGCCTCAGTCTTGGTGATGGCGGCCTGTACGGCGACCTCGGTCTGCGTGATCACAGACTGAATGGTCGCCTCTTTGTCGATGACCACCCGATTCAGTCGCGCGGTTTCCGCCACGATACCTGGCACTCTCGACAGTTGAGAGTCGCGGTCACGAAGATGCTGATGCCACCATTGCGGGGTGCGATCCTCAGTGTTGGAAACGTATCGCAAGGCATAAGCGCACGAAGAAGCGAGTTCGACAATGGCGCCCAGTTCGGACATACCAAAATCGGTCGGTTTTTCGAGCGAGCCCATTGAGGCGCACCAATCGATGGCGAGGGCCTTTTCTGCGCTGGTTACGCCTGTACGCCAATACAACGCAGCTTGTTGATTGTTGCCTTTGCCGGATTCGATCAAACCCAGATTCAGGTACGACCTGATTTGCTTGGTAATCAGAGTCGGGCTGTATTGGGTGCAGTCATAGGCCACACAAGTCTTATACAGATCAATGGCGCGATCAGTGTCGCCTGCGGCTTGCCAGAGTTGGGCCATAACGAACGATATCGATACTTTCCAGCGCAACTGCTGCGGTGAATGATCCGCCTGATCCATGTAAGCGTCAGCATCTTTTGCAAACACTTCCAGCTGATTCACCGTCAGTGTGGGTGCCTGCAGCAGTTGGTAAGCCTGAATGCACAGTGCCGCCCCCAGGTCCGGTGAGGTTGCCGAGGATTGAGCGGCTACTTCGCGGGACAGTTCGAGCAGCTTCTGACTGTCTTCGATGCGATGACCGATCGTGACCAGGCCTTTCACCAGCCAGGGATTGGCATAGTCGTCAAAACGCGTGACCTTCCATCCCGGATTTTCCGGATAGAGATCGTAGGTGGTTTCGCGGTAAGGCACGGTTGCGCCCAGTGTCGGCGATTTCATGCCGACCAGAAGGCACCATTCACAAGACGGATCTTTTTCGATCAATGTCTTGGGGTCTACTTCATACAGCTCGCGAATACCGACTGCCCACTCGTAAGCGTTGTTGATTTTCGGTTTGTATTGATCCGCTGTCTGGGCGTAAGCCGCTTCGACGATGAAGTCTTTTTCCAGTTCTTTAACGATGCGCTCCCACGTGTAGACGTGAAAGTGGAATTCGTTCGGATCTTCTCCGGTTTCGTCTGACCAGTCATTTGGAACGGAAAGTACGATTCGCCCGGACGGACTCAGGACCCGGTAGAACTCTGCCAGCAATCCAACCGGATCCGGTACGTGTTCCAAGGTTTCAAACGAGGTAATGAGGTCGATCGAGTTATCCGGAATATCGTTCAGCGCTTCCGGCAGCCAGCCTTCTTTGAAGGTGAGTTGCGAATTGACCGCAGAGAAGTTTTTTTCAGCGTATTTGACTGCGTAGTTGCTGCCATCAACGCCGAGGATCGAGCTGGCGTCCGAGCAGTTGAACAAAGTATAGGCGCCGTAACCCAGTCCGCAGGCTGCGTCGAGGATGCGGTCGCCGTTGCGCACATAGCGACTGGCCAGAAGGTAGCGAATGATATGGCCATCGGAGCGACTGCCAGGCTCGCGCGTCATGTCCATGTGCAGGTCGCGCTCGTCTTTCAGCGCTTCCAATGGATAAGCGGTGGCGGCTTCCTTGGGAAGCTTCTCAAGCGGAATGGCAATTTTGCCTTGTTCATATTGCAGCGACTGGTAGTCGTTGACGCGATAGTAGGCAGGGTGTTTGCGTACGCCGTTTTCGAAGAACAGCATTTCCCATGCCTTGCGGGCTTCTTTCGTGTCGGGTTCGGAACTGGTGTCCAGAAACAGGAAGATGTTGCGCTTCGAGACTCTTGGCGCTTCGACAGCCAAGCGCTTGAGGGAGAGAGCTGCGTCGTCGGCATGAGTGATCAATACCGTCGAAAAACTCTCGTCGTCCAATGGCAGGTCAGCACCGTCCCATGCGATGAAACGTCCTGGAAGCTGTGCATTGCCGCACTCGGTTTCAGCACCCGGGAAGACGTTGTACGCCTGCACACCCGCCAGCAGGAAGGCCCGCAGCAGCTCTGTATCAGGCAGGCCGATATGCAGCACTTTGCCATTACCACAGGCTGAAAGTACCTGCGAGACCAGTTGTTGGCGTTCCCCTGCCGTCAGTGATGCCGAGCAAATGTTTGTGGTGGAAATAGTCATTGGCTCAGCCCTTGATTTCGATTGCTTTCATGCGGAGGTCGAGGACACCGCCAAAATGGTATTCGCGGGGCTTGGTAGCCACCGTAAAAAATGCCGCCTCGTCTCGCCAGTGAAGAATGCGTTGTTCGGCGTAGTAAGGTTTGCCTTCCTGGGATATGGCAGCCTGAATTTCGTAGAGGTTGGCGCCCAGACTGCATTCAAACTGAAAATCAACCGATGACTCGGTGCCGGCAGTGAATGTCTTGGTCCAGAAGGTCTCGCCCGTCGCCAGATTGGCGGCAATGGCCATGTCCTGGTTCAGCGTGCCCCAGGAGTAAATCTTGACGCCTTCCTTGTTGCGAAGACGCAGGCTCACATTCAGGTGCTCAAGATCGACGTTGCAGCGGAAGGACACGCGAATGACAGCCGTCTGCGTGGCATAGAAAACCTGGGTCTCTTCGCCCTCGGCGTTCAACACGCGCACATCCAGAACCTCGGCATCCTGATTACCGAAGGAGAACCGGTCTGCAGTTTTCGATTCGGTCCTGGCAGCCTTGTTATCGTCCTTCTGATGTTGCGCAGCCTTGTCGGAAAGGTTTTTCGTCAACTGTTGCAGGTAAAGACTTTCCTGTTCGTGCAGGTTCCTGCGGTAATCGAGGATGACGTCTGCCGAAGACCCGATGCTTTCAATTTTCCCATTCGACAGGAAGATCGCCCGCTGCGTCAGGGTCCGCACCGATTCTTCATCGTGGGAGACGAACAGCAGGGTGGTGCCATTGCTGGTGAGCTTTTCGATTCGTTCGTAGCAGCGTTTCTGAAACAGCGCATCGCCGACCGCCAAGGCTTCGTCGACAATCAGGATTTCTGGTTTCAGGTTGGCCTGCACAGAAAAAGCCAGCCTCACAAACATACCGCTGGAATAAGTCTTTACGGGTTGGTCGACGAACTCGCCAATATCCGCAAAAGACAGGATGTCATCCATCAGTTCATCGGTCTTGCTGCGACTCAAGCCGTGAATCGCACAGTTGAGATAAACGTTTTCCCGCCCGCTGAATTCCGGATTGAAACCTGAGCCAAGCTCAAGCAGCGCAGCAATGCGCCCATCGACATTAACCGTGCCGGAGGTCGGCGTCAGCGTGCCGCAGATAATCTGCAGGAGGGTGGATTTGCCCGAGCCGTTTTTGCCGATGATGCCAACGGATTCGCCACGTGCCACTTCAAAGTTGATGTCCTTGAGTGCCCAGAACTCATGGTGAAGTTTCTTCGACGGCAGGATCATCTGGAGCAAGCGGTCGTGTGCTTTCTCGTACATATTGAAACGCTTAGAGAGGCCATTGACGTGAATGGCAACATCTTTAGAGGACATCAGCAAAGCCTGCGCGTGTTTTTTGAAAGAATGCAAAGCCGAGGCAGCAAATGACGATGCCGACGATATAGCTCGTGCCCAATGTGTGCAGATCCGGAGCCTGACCGAAAAGCATGGTCGCACGACCGTTTTCGATGATCGCGGTCAGCGGGTTGATATACAGCCAGCCGCGATACTCTTCAGGCAAGGCGCTGATTGGATAGAAAACGGGTGAAAGGAACAGCAGCGCTGTGGCTGCCATGCCCGTGACCTGGCCGATGTCGCGAATGTAGGCGCCGAGTGCGGACAGGATCCAGGAAAGGCCTATTACCATCAGGATCAAAGGCAGCAGAACGAAAGGGAATAGCAGCGCGGTGAGAGGTATTGAATGATTGAACACCAGTTGTGCGGCCAGCAATACCGACAGGCTGACACACAGATGGAACAAGGCGTTCAGCACTGAAGTAGGGGCCAGGGTTTCGATCGGGAAAACGACTTTCTTCACGAAGTTGACGTTACTGGTGATCAATTTCGGTGCCGAGTTGATGCACTCGGCGCAAAACGCATGAATGATCAGGCCGGTAAACAGAATCAATGCAAAGTCGACCTTTGACCCTGTGCCCGCAGCGCCACCCCAACGTGCATTGAATACGGTCGAGAAAACAAATGTGTAAATGGCTAGCAATAGCAATGGATTGATGAACGACCATGCTACGCCTCCAACGGAACCGCGATAACGAGAGGAAATCTCCCGCTTAGTCAGTTGCATGATCAGCTGACGGTTTTTGATTGCGCTGATCAGCATTCTCAAAGGCGACGTTGGAAATGAATCATGCATGTTCAAGGCAAAAGCTCCAATGGCGGCCGTTCGGTAAGTGGAAAGAGGGTGTGGGCGACGTTAGTCGGATCGCCTGAAACTGGCGACTGGAAATGTCCGGTTGACGCAGCGCCATGGCTGAAGTCTGCCTGTGCGTAGACACTGTAATCGCCGCTGCGAAACGTTTGATGGGCGGTCATCGATCAAATGCCCTTCACGATGGCAGCCAGGAAAAGTCCGATGTTGCCTGGCAGTGTCTGGCGGTAAACGCCGGCGCGCAGCAGTCCAAGCAGACGGCCTGGAAGGTGGCTTTTTCGCGCCAGTCGAAAGCAGTCGAGCTTTTGCTGATTCTCGGCAGTCAGTAATCGGCGCGCCGAAGTCAGGCAGCGAATGTTCTGGTCGTTCCAGTTGGAAAATCGTCCTTTGAACATCATGCCAAGCCTTGACAGTCGGGCTTTCAATCCGGAATTGGCGCCTACCAGATTGCCGTCATGTTGACGATACAGAACGAACGGTTGTGCGTCGTAGGCAATCTGGCCACCGGCACCCGTTACCAGGAGATAGGCCCACCAGTCATGGGAGACGATATCCAGATGGCCGCCTGCATCGAGCATCAAGTCGCGCGCCGCCTGGTTGAACACCATCGTATTGCCTCCCGCCAGGCTCTGTACCAGCGCATTGGCAAACGTCGGCGGGCGAGAGAACAGAGGGGAGCACTCCATGGGTTTTCCCTGAGCATTCATCCCACGGGTTCGACCGCAATAAAGTGCGGGAACGCCTGCGGGAACCGTTTGCAACCAGGTCAATGCCGTCTCGAGTTTGCTGTTCAGCCAGATATCGTCCTGATCAGACCAGGCATAAAAATCTGCCTGAATAGCCTCGTTACAGGTGAGGGTCAGAAAATTGGTGGCGAAACCGCGTTTCGGGCCATTGAAAACGCGGACACGGTCTGCTCTGTTCTGGCTTGCGGAAAATGTAGCGATAATGTCCAGGGTCTGATCGGTGGAGCCATCGTCGGAGACCACAACCTCCCAGTTTTCGTGGGTCTGAGCGGCGATGGAAGCTAATTGTTCGGACAGAAAACGCTGGCCGTTGAACGTGCACATGAGTACCGCGACACGTCTGGACGATAAGCGGTTAAAGGAGTTTGTCTGCCCGAGTTGATTTGCTTGGTGAGTATCCACTTTGGAATCTGTTGTTGAGGGGCTATGCACCTAGCACTCCGTTGCGAATAAATGACTCGATGGTCAGAAAAGTCCTTGTCGAAGGCATTACTGCGAAACGCGCCCTCTGACTAATGTTAAATGACCAAAGTCAAAACGCGCATTGTAGCGAAAATACCTTTGCCCTAGTAGTGCTTAGCAGCCCGCGCGCAGGGAGATGGACCGGCGGACGGAGCTCAATCAGGTAACATGTTCATGCATCAGTTTTCACTGTTGAGAGCGGCAGCCCGGGTTTACAGGGTGCCCCGCCGTGATGCGTGCTTGATTTTCTGGATAACCGTGTAACAAATCCGTGCGATTACGCATTTTGTGACGTGGCTTGTTGGCCAGTACGATGCATCGCCATTTCAATAAATGCGTTTCAGGCGCTAAGGGACAAGGCGAATGCCTTGTTCACAATGATTTTGCTTTTGAAGAATGAGATAGATGAGCGCTAGCACCCTCTTAGTAACAGGTGGATCGGGCTTTCTGGGCGGCGCCTTGTTAAGGAAATTGGCCGAACGCGGTGAATACTCCTTGCGCACGGCCATAAGGCGCGACAGCGTGGCGTTGCCAGCGTCGGTGCTCAAGTTCAATGTCCCGGACCTGACAGCAACAGCGGATTGGCAGGATGCCTTGGCCGGTGTCGACGTTGTCGTGCATGCCGCTGCACGTGTCCATGTGATGGACGAGCAGGCCGGGAACCCCTTGGCCGAGTTTCGCCTGATCAATGTCGATGGCACGCTGAATCTGGCACGGCAGGCCGTCAAAGCGGGTGTGCGACGGTTTATCTACATCAGCTCGGTCAAGGTGAATGGCGAGTCCACTGTTGCGGGTCGAGCATTTACGGCAGACGATCCTTTTGCCCCCACTGATCCCTATGGCATTTCCAAATGCGAGGCTGAAGAAGCACTGCGCCAACTCTCTTCGTCGTCACCGATGGAGGTCGTCATTGTCAGGCCCGTGCTGGTGTACGGTCCGGGTGTGAAAGCAAACTTTCTCAGCATGATGCGCTGGCTGGAACGAGGAGTGCCATTGCCATTTGGTGCGATCGACAATAAGCGCAGTCTGGTGGGAATTGATAACCTGATTGATCTGATCGTGACGTGTTTCTCCCATCCGGCAGCAGCCAATCAGACGTTCTTTGCCAGTGATGGGGAGGATGTATCCACAACGGAGTTACTGCGCAGAATCGGTCATGCGCTTAACAAACCCGCAAGGTTGATGCCTTTTCCTGTGCCGCTTATGCGTCTGGGCGCGAGACTTGTGGGTAAGGAAGCACTTGCTCAGCGACTTTTCGGCTCCCTTCAAGTTGATATAAGCAAAAATGGACGGCTCTTGGGGTGGGTCCCCCCAGTGAGTCTTGATCAAGGACTGAGCGCTACCGTGCGGGCTTATCTGGAATCTCACAAGTCATGAACCTTTACTGGATTGTTCCGCTGCTGGCGGCTGTTTCATTTGCCCTTACAGCCGGTCTGCGACGCTATGCGCTGGCGCGCAGTCTGCTGGATGTTCCAAACGGTCGCAGTTCTCACTCCGTGCCGACTCCGCGTGGCGGAGGCGTGGCAATCGTCCTGAGTTATAGCGCTGCTCTGGTGGCGCTGTTCGGTTGGGGGCTGATTTCTTCTGCTGTGTTGATCGCTTTCCTCGGCGCGGGCGGCATCACGGCTGTGATCGGCTTTCTCGATGATCATGGGCATATTGCCGCGCGGTGGCGGTTGCTTGCGCATTTCTTCGCTGCAGCGTGGGGGGCTTATTGGCTGGGCGGGCTGGCGCCGTTTACTGTGCTTGGGTTTGCCATCGACGCAGGTTGGATCGGGCACCTTCTGGCTGTGGTTTACCTGGTGTGGATGCTTAATCTCTACAATTTCATGGACGGTATCGACGGTATTGCCAGCCTTGAAGCGATCACCGTGTGCGTCGGCGGGGCACTTCTATACGGGGTCAGTGGCAATCTGCAGCTTGCATGGCCCGTTGTGCTTCTGGCTGCATGTGTCGTGGGATTCTTGTGCTGGAATTTTCCGCCGGCAAAAATTTTCATGGGCGATGCAGGCAGTGGTTTTCTCGGCGTCGTGCTGGGGCTTCTGTCCCTGCAAGCGGCCTGGGTCTCACCCGGTTTGTTGTGGGGGTGGCTGGTTCTGCTGGGCGTGTTCATTGTTGATGCCACGTTTACGCTGTTCAGGCGCCTGTTTCGCGGCGACAAGGTCTACGAAGCGCATCGCAGCCATGCGTATCAGTTTGCATCCCGTTCGCACGGCAGCCATCGTCCTGTCACGCTTGTCGTTGGCCTGATCAACCTGCTTTGGCTACTGCCCATTGCGTTGGGAGTGGTCCTCTACAATTGGGATGGCACCCTGGCTCTGATCCTGGCCTATGTGCCGCTGGTATGCCTGGCAGTCAAGTACAAGGCGGGACAATTGGAAGGTCGAACCTCCAATATTTGAAAAACAATGTTAATGTTTAGTGTGCTGTCAACGTCGTCTGCATCACAGGATTCGGCGCAGTAATTCAGTTGAAAGGAACGTGCTGAGGTAGTGGACGGGATGATGGATAAGGTTCGAGCGTATCTGCTGGGATTGCCCCGGCGTCGCAAAAGGTTGATTCAGGTCGCCACCGATATCGTACTGGTCTGGCTGGCGCTGTGGTTGGCCTTTATTGTCCGCCTCGGCATCGATGACATGTACAACCCGTTGCGGGTCCATATGTGGTTGTTCGCTTCCGCGCCTCTCGTGGCGATTCCCCTGTTTATCCGGTTCGGCATGTACCGGGCTGTCATGCGCTATTTTGGCAATGACGCATTGGTCGCAATTATCAAGGCTGTCAGTCTTTCATCGTTGATCCTCGCGTTGATTGTTTACTGGTACAGCAACCATGAAACGGTTGTGCCGCGCTCGATTATCTTCAACTATTGGTGGTTGAGCATGGTGATCATCGGCGGACTGCGTCTGTTGATGCGCCAGTATTTTATGGGTGACTGGTTTACTGCGGTACAGCACGTCCCCTTCACCAACCGAGATGATGGGCTGACCAAGGTCGCCATCTATGGTGCGGGCGTTGCCGGGAATCAACTGGTGGCGGCCCTGCGCATGGGGCGCGTCATGCGCCCGGTCGCGTTCATCGACGATGATCCGGGCATTTCTGATCGCTCCATCTCGGGTCTGCAGGTTTACAAGCCCAAGCATATTCAGCAGATGATCGACGTGACCGGAGCGAAGGAAATTCTGCTTGCGTTGCCATCGTCTACCCGTGCCAGGCGCCGGGAAATCCTGAATCTGCTTGAGGGCTTTCCACTTCATATCCGCAGCGTCCCGAACTTTACCGATCTGGCCAGCGGTCGGGTCAAGGTCGAAGATATTCAGGAAGTGGATATCGCGGATTTGCTAGGGCGAGATTCGGTGCCTGCGCAACCTGATTTGCTTGAGCGTTGCATCAAAGGCAAGACGGTCATGGTCACTGGCGCGGGCGGCTCTATCGGTTCGGAGCTGTGTCGGCAAATATTTGCCTTGGGCCCGATTACCCTGATTTTGTTCGACCATAGCGAGTTCAACCTGTACAGCATTTTGTCGGAGCTGGAGCAGCGTGGCAGTCGTAAGTCGATATCCGTCAGGTTGCTGCCGATCCTTGGATCGATTCGTCATCCGGACAAACTCCTCGACGTCATGAAATCCTGGAAAGTAGACACGGTCTATCATGCGGCAGCCTATAAGCATGTACCGATGGTTGAGCACAATATCGCTGAAGGCGTGCTCAATAATGTGATCGGCACGCTTAATACAGCTCAAGCGGCGTTGCAGTCAGGGGTGTCGAATTTCGTTTTGATCTCTACCGACAAGGCCGTACGTCCGACCAATGTAATGGGCAGTACCAAGCGCTTGGCCGAGCTGACGCTGCAAGCCCTCAGCCGTGAGGTGGCTCCGGTACTGTTCGGCGACAAGGCCAATGTGTCGAGGGTGAACAAGACCCGATTCACTATGGTGCGTTTCGGCAATGTCCTCGGGTCGTCGGGTTCGGTCATCCCGGTGTTCCATAGCCAGATCAAGTCCGGTGGCCCCCTTACAGTCACCCATCCGAAAATCACCCGTTACTTCATGACCATTCCCGAAGCGGCGCAGTTGGTCATTCAGGCGGGGTCCATGGGGCAGGGCGGTGATGTCTTCGTCCTCGACATGGGGGAGCCGGTGAAGATCGTCGAGCTGGCGGAAAAGATGATCCATCTGTCTGGGTTGAGCATTCGCTCGGAGCGCAATCCCCAAGGTGATATTTCCATAGAGTTCACGGGGTTGCGACCTGGAGAAAAGCTGTACGAAGAGTTGCTGATTGGTGACGATGTTTCAGCGACTTCGCATCCGATGATCATGACGGCCAGTGAGGATCACATTGCGTGGGACGTGCTGAAGGGGCGTCTGAGCGAGTTGTTGGCGGCAGTCGAGTGTGATGATTACGCTCGCGTGCGTCAGTTGCTGCGAGAAACCGTGAGTGGTTACGTACCCTCCGGCGATATCGTGGACTGGATTTATCAGCAGCGCCGGCTCGATCCGTAACCTCCTCACATTCTGTAACTGACACATTTTTGACAGCTCGCACACATCGCCTAACGTTGGGAGGCAGCTTAGGAAAAGCTGCTTCTAATCAATCGATGTCATGGAGCGTCACTTATGCGTACTGGTTACTTCTACTCTCTGGTTTTTGCCCTGCTCACCAGCGCCTCGATTGCGGCTATCGCAGCGCCGGCGCCCAGCCCAGAGGCTGCCAATGTCTCGCTGACGCAGGACGTTGCGACCAAGACGCAGGATGGTAAAGTCAATTTGAACGACGCGGATGTGGCGACCTTGCAACGTGAACTGGCGGGTGTGGGGGAGGCGAAAGCCAAGGCCATTGTGGTTTACCGTGAGACCAACGGGCCTTTTGCTTCGGTCGACGAATTGCTGGAAGTGAAGGGTATCGGTAAAGCGATCCTGGATCGGAATCGCGATAAACTCGAAGTCAATTAAGGCCCTTCTCGATTCAGAAAGCCGATCATTTGATCGGCTTTTTCATTGGCGTTAGAACCTGCGCAGAACCGTCTCGCTGCTCAGCGATCGCTGCGCTATCGACTAAGCTACCTGTTCAACACCATGAGGCCGGTCACTGACTGGCCTTTTATATTCTGCGGTGCTCGTGGCTTCGGCTGCCCAATGGGAGCCATTCGGAAGAGTAAAAATTACGACTATCATATTGCTGCGGGATTATGCCTATAATAATTTGCGTCTCGCTTGAGTCTCCGATTCAAAGATCAATCTCCCTTTAAGCGCATCAGGAGCATCGTCATGAATTCTGCCCATTCCCAAGGTACAGCTTTAGTCACTGGCGCATCGTCCGGTATCGGCGCAATTTACGCTGACCGTTTGGCGGCACGTGGTTTTGATCTGTTGCTGGTTGCCCGTGACAAGGAGCGTCTGGAAAGTGCTGCGAGCCAGTTGCGTGATGCCCATGGCGTTCAGGTTGAAGTGCTCAAGGCAGATCTGACCCAGAAGGACGATGTGCTCAAACTCGAACAACGCTTGCGCAGCGATTCCAGCCTCAGCTTGCTGGTCAATAACGCCGGTGTGGCGGCGGACGGACTGCTGGCCAACGCCGATATGGACCAGTTGGAGCAACTGATTCAGTTGAACATCACCGCCGTCACGCGCCTGGCGTCGGCAGCCGCCGCCGGTTTCGCCAAGGCCGGGCGTGGCACGATCATCAATATCGCCTCGGTGGTGGCGTTGTTTCCAGAGCGCTTCAATGCGACCTACAGCGCCAGCAAAGCTTACGTACTGAGCCTGACTCAGTCGCTGAACACTGAACTCGAAGGCACCGGCGTGCAGATCCAGGCCGTGCTGCCGGGTGTAACCCGCACCGAAATCTGGGAACGCTCCGGTATCGATGCCAGCGGCATTCCGGCAGAAATGGTCATGGATGCAGGCGAGATGGTCGATGCGGCGCTGGCAGGGCTGGATCAGGGCGAGTTGATCACCATTCCTTCGCTGCCTGACGCAGGCGAATGGCACGCCTTTGTTGCGGCTCGCCATGTCATGGCGCCGAACCTTTCCCGCAGTGCGGCAGCCCAACGTTACAAGTCCGGCAATTGAAATGATCAGAGGTCACCACGGTATGGATTCGCGTCGAATAGTCGTCACGGGCATGGGCCTGGTTTCACCCTTGGGCAGCGATCTTGAAGTCGTATGGCAGCGTTTGCTGGCCGGGCGTTCTGGTTTGCGTAACTTGCCTGAGGCAACGGTCGCTGATTTGCCGACACGAGTCGGCGGCGCGGTGCCGACGCTGGAAGAGGACGCTGAAGCAGGATTTGATCCGGATCGCGCCACGCCACCCAAGGAACAGAAGAAGATGGACCGCTTTATTCTGTTCGCCATGGAGGCTGCCCGGCAGGCGCTGGAACAGGCTGGCTGGCATCCGTCAGAGAGCAAACACCAAGAACGTACAGCGACGATCATCGGCTCCGGTGTCGGCGGTTTTGGCGCGATTGCCGACGCTGTTCGCATGACCGACAGCCGCGGTCCTCGGCGTTTGTCGCCATTCACCATCCCGTCGTTTCTGGTCAATCTCGCGGCAGGGCACGTGTCCATTCAGCATGGCCTCAAAGGTCCTTTGGGCGCGCCGGTGACGGCGTGCGCTGCGGGTGTTCAAGCGATCGGCGATGCGGCGCGATTGATCCGCGCCGGCGAAGCGGATATTGCCGTGTGTGGCGGCGCGGAAGCTTGCATAGACCGCGTCAGTCTGGCCGGTTTCGCGGCAGCACGGGCACTCTCGAGCGGTTACAACGACACCCCGGAGCGCGCATCTCGGCCGTTCGACAGCGGGCGCGACGGTTTCGTGATGGGCGAGGGCGCGGGGCTGCTGGTGATCGAATCCCTGGAGCATGCCTTGGCCCGAGGCGCGACGCCGCTGGCGGAACTGGTCGGTTATGGCACCAGCGCCGACGCCTATCACCTGACGGCCGGGCCTGAAGATGGCAGTGGCGCGCGGCGGGCGATGACGCTGGCATTGGCGCAGGCGGCAATCACGCCGGATCAGGTGCAGCACCTCAATGCTCACGCGACCTCGACCCCGGTGGGCGACCTCGGCGAGTTGGCGGCGATCAAAGCGTTGTTCGGCACGCAGAATAAAATCGCCGTGACCTCGACCAAGTCAGCCACCGGTCATTTGCTCGGCGCCGCTGGCGGGCTTGAAGCGATCTTCACGCTCTTGGCAATTCGTGATCAGGTGGTACCGCCGACTTTGAATTTCGACAATCCGGATCCGGCAAGCGCAGGGGTGGACATCGTCCATGGCCAGGCGCGGCCGATGTCGATCGAATATGCACTGTCCAATGGTTTCGGGTTTGGTGGAGTCAATGCCAGCGTACTGTTCAAGCGCTGGCAGGCTTAGTCGCGGTTCTTCAGGTGATCGCGGGTGACATCGAGAATGCGCTGCGCAAACTCGGCATCCGCGACGCTGCGTGACAGCAGCAGCGCGCCGACCAGTGTCGACATGATGACGATGGCGCGGTCTGCGCTGTTCTCACCTTCGAGGCTGTTCTCGATCTGCTCCAGCCGAGCATTGAGGACCACGTCGCTGGTGGGACTCGGTTGGCCGCGCAGGCCCAGCTCGGAAGAAATGGTCAGCAACGGACAACCCTCATGTGGCGATGTCTGGTGCCATTCGGACAGGTACGTCTCGATAAAGGCATCAAGCGGATTATCCTGCGAAAAAATCTCGGCACATAACCCGTCGACCTGGTTGCCGGCCTCTTGCAAAGCCTTCTCGACCAACTCGTCCTTGGATTTGAAATGTGAGTAGAAACCGCCATGGGTCAAACCCAGCGCTTTCATCAGGGGTTGCAGACCGGTAGCGCCGATTCCGTCCTTGCGAAAGCGTGCCGAAGCCTCCTTGATGATGCGCTGATGGGTCTGGGCTTTATGGTCCTGCGAATAACGCATCTGGAACTCTCCGCAACAATGTCCCCATCTTAACCAAGGAAAATTAGATGGTGACTGTACTTCTACTTCTTAAAAGCGTGCAGATAGGTCCAATGGCTATAAAAAGCACAAACCCCGCCGATCAGGCGGGGTTGTGTTCAACGGTCTTGTGCATCTTTGGCATCAGCTTCGGCATTGCGTTGGGCAACGCGTCGGCGTTCTTCATCGGTCAGATCGACCTTGTTGGCGGTGTCGCGCAACATCATCAATCCGCCGACGATCGAGCCGATTGCAACGACCAGAATCAACCAGGCATACCAAGGCATAACGGCTCTCCTTAATGGCAGGTCGACGGGCGAGGATTTCGCCGTGCGACGCTGCATACCACGTTTGAGCGAAGTGACTTCGCAGTGGTTCCATTCTAGGCCGCTTGCACCCGGTACACCCGAAATCCCTCAATTACCTGTCAGCATCGCATCGGCTGGTGCATCTGCACGCAGTTGTCCGGTGAGCAGGAAGTAACCGAAGCCGACCGCCATGAAGCCAAGGAAGATCAAGCCGATCAACGCGTTGAACCAGGCCATCGCCACCAGACACACCACCGCCAGTACCAAGGCAATCAGCGGAATCAACGGATAGCACGGCGCGCGGAAAGTACGCTCGAGATTGGGTTCCGATTTACGCAGTTTGAACAGGCTGAGCATGCTCATGATGTACATCACGATCGCACCGAACACGGCCATGGTGATCATCGCGGCGGTGAGGGTCATGCCGCCGAGGTTGATCAGACCGTCGCTGTAAATCGCCGCGATGCCGATGATGCCGCCGACGATGATTGCGCGGTGCGGCGTCTGGAAGCGCGAGAGTTTCGCCAGCGAGGCCGGCAGGTAACCGGCGCGGGCCAGTGCGAAGAACTGCCGCGAGTAGCCGAGGATGATCCCGTGGAAACTGGCCACCAGACCGAACAGGCCGATCCACACCAGCATGTGCAGCCAGCCGGAGTTGTCGCCGACCACGGTTTTCATCGCTTGCGGTAGCGGGTCGTTGATGTTGGCCAAGGTGCGCCAGTCGCCAACGCCGCCGGCAAAGAACATCACGCCCATCGCCAGCAACACCAGGGTCAGGATGCCGCTGATGTAGGCCTTGGGAATCGTGCGCTTGGGATCCTTGGCTTCTTCGGCAGCCATCGCTGCGCCTTCGATGGCAAGGAAGAACCAGATCGCAAACGGAATGGCCGCAAACATCCCGGCAATCGCCGGTGCGCCAAACACATCCGACCCCGCCCAGCCATTGAGGGCGAAGTTGCTGAAACTGAACGCCGGCGCGACCACGCCCATGAACACCAGCAACTCGGCGACGGCCAGCACGCAAACAATCAGCTCGAAAGTAGCCGCCAGTTTCACCCCAAGAATGTTCAGGCCCATGAACACGATGTAGGCGCCGACCGCTGCATGTTTCGGGTCAAGCGCCGGAAACTGCACATTGAGGTATGCGCCAATCGCCAGAGCAATGGCCGGTGGCGCGAAGACGAATTCGATCAGCGTCGCCAGACCTGCGACCAATCCACCTTTTTCACCGAAGGCGCGACGGCTGTAGGCAAACGGCCCACCCGCATGGGGAATCGCGGTGGTCAGTTCGGTGAAGCTGAAGATAAAGCAGGTGTACATGGTCGCGACCATGAACGAGGTCACCAGGAAACCCAGCGTCCCGGCGACGCCCCAGCCGTAACTCCAGCCGAAATACTCCCCGGAAATCACCAGCCCGACGGCGATGCCCCACAGGTGCAAGGTGCCTAGTGTGGGTTTGAGTTGTGTGTTCATGCGTTTGCCCCCTGAACGGTTTGGAAAGCTCGGGGTAGGGCGTTTGCAGTGGACGTGCCAGTGCGCTGAAACAAGTCGTAATGAGTTGAAAGCTGTCGTATCGGGGATGTTCGCGATGGGATAGCTGCTTTTTGTGCGCCAGTTGAGTGCGATGTTGCTAGTCATGCCGTCTTCGCGAGCAAGCTCGCTCCCACATTTTGAAATGCGCTCGCGCAGACAGCGCAAGCCACCTGTGGGAGCGAGCTTGCTCGCGAAGAGGCTGGCCCAGACGCCCCAACTTCTCCTGTAACGCCCGCATAAACCCACTCTTTACGCTTTCTTTATGCACAGCCAACACCCTCGCTCTCGTTCCTTTACAGCCTCCTTTCCGACAATGCCTGCACACACGGCAATACGCCGTAACACGGAGATCTTCCATGAGCGTTCTGGACGGGGTGTCACTGCTATTGGCAGTGGGGCTGTTCATTTATCTGTTGGTTGCGCTGTTGCGCGCGGATCGGAACTAGGAGCGGCTATGCACAGTTATGACTATTGGCTGATCCTCGCGTTTTTTGCGTTGGTCTTGCTGCCGGCGCCGTTCCTTGGGCGCTTTTACTACAAGGTAATGGAAGGTCAGCGCACCTGGCTGACGCCGGTTCTCGGCCCGGTCGAGCGCGGTTGCTATCGCATCGCCGGCGTCGATCCGCAGGCTGAACAGAGCTGGCAGAAATACACGCTGGCACTGCTGGCGTTCAACCTCGCCGGTTTCCTGCTGTTGTTCGCGATCCTGTTGTTCCAGGATCACTTGCCACTGAACCCGCAAAATCTGCCGGGCCAGGAATGGACGCAGGCGTTCAACACCGCGGTCAGTTTCATGACCAACACCAACTGGCAGTCCTACAGCGGTGAAGCCACCCTCAGCTACCTAAGCCAGATGGTCGGCCTCACCGTGCAGAACTTCGTCAGCGCCGCCACCGGCCTCGCCGTGCTGGTTGCGCTGTGCCGTGGCATCGGCCGCAAATCGACGAAAACCCTTGGCAACTTCTGGGTCGACATGACCCGCGCCACCCTCTACGGCTTGCTGCCACTGTGCCTGTTGTTGGCGCTGTACCTGGTCTGGCAGGGCGTGCCGCAAACCTTCGCGCAATATGTGAATGCAGTGACCATGCAGGGCGTCGATCAAGTGATCCCGCTCGGCCCGGCCGCCAGCCAGATTGCGATCAAGCAACTGGGCACCAACGGTGGTGGCTTCTTCGGCGTCAACTCGGCGCACCCGTTCGAGAACCCGACCGCGTGGAGCAACCTGTTCGAAGTCGCTTCGATCATTCTGATCCCGGTGGCGCTGGTGTTCACTTTCGGTCACTACGTCAAAGACCTACGCCAGAGCCGCGCGATCATCGCCTGCATGCTCGCGCTGTTCCTGATCGGCGGCGCGACCTCGCTGTGGGCCGAATATCAGCCGAACCCGACCCTGAACAACGCTGCCGTCGAACAGACTGCGCCGCTGGAAGGCAAGGAAGCACGCTTCGGTACCACCGCCACCGTGCTGTGGTCGGTGACGACGACGGCGGCCTCGAACGGCTCGGTCAACGGCATGCACGACAGCCTCAACCCGCTCAGCGGCATGGTCGCGCTGGTCAACATGATGGTTGGCGAAGTGATCTTCGGCGGCGTCGGTGCCGGGCTCTACGGCATGTTGCTCAACGTGCTGATCGCGGTGTTCCTCGCCGGCCTGATGATCGGGCGAACCCCGGAATACCTCGGCAAGAAACTCCAGGCGCGTGAGGTGCAATTGCTGGTGGTGACCTTGCTGGTCATGCCGGTTGGCGTGCTGGTGCTCGGTGCGATTGCCGCCGCGGTTCCCAGTGCTGCGGCAACCATCAGCAACCCCGGCCCGCACGGTTTCAGCCAGTTGCTCTACGCCTACACCTCGGCCAGCGCCAACAACGGTTCGGCGTTCGGTGGTCTGAGCGCCAACACGCCTTTCCATAACCTGATGCTCGGTCTGGGCATGTTGATCGGTCGCTTCGGTTACATCCTTCCGGTTCTGGCTCTGGCCGGCAGCCTGGCGATGAAGAAAACCGCACCGATTGGCCAGAACAGCTTCCCGACCCATGGCCCGTTGTTCGTGACGCTGTTGACCGTGACCATTTTGCTGGTGGGCGGCCTGACCTTTCTGCCGACTCTGGCGCTCGGCCCGATTGCCGAACATTTAAGTATGGGCTTCTAAGGAATCCATCATGAATATGCACGTTCCTGCAAAACCTGCAGAGCCGACCAAGTCGGCAGAAGCACCGAAAACCGCGATCTCGGCCCTATGGCGGCCGGCGCTGCTGCAAGCTTTCGTCAAGCTCGACCCACGGCAACTGAAGCGTTCGCCGGTGATGCTGGTGGTTGAGCTGACGGCGATTTTCACCACCGTGCTGTGCTTTATTCCCGACGCCGACGTGCCGACCTTCGTCGCCGCGCAAATCGCCCTGTGGCTGTGGTTCACCGTGCTGTTCGCCAACTTCGCCGAAGCCTTGGCCGAAGGTCGCGGCAAGGCGCGCGCCGACAGCCTCAAGGCTGGCAGCGAAGGCCTCAGCGCGCGACGCAAACTGGCCAACGGCAGCTTTCAGGTAGTGCCGGCGGCGAGTCTGCGCAAGGGCGATGTGGTGCGCGTCGAAGCCGGGGAGATGATCCCCGGTGACGGCGAAGTCATCGAAGGCATCGCGGCGGTCAACGAAGCGGCGATCACTGGTGAATCGGCGCCGGTGATTCGTGAGTCCGGTGGCGACCGTTCGGCCGTTACCGGCAATACACGACTGGTGTCCGACTGGCTGCTGGTGCAGATCACCGCCAACCCCGGCGAGTCGACGCTCGACCGCATGATCGCGCTGGTCGAAGGCGCCAAGCGCCAGAAGACGCCCAACGAAGTGGCGCTGGATATCCTGCTGATCGGCCTGACCCTGATCTTCCTGCTGGTGGTCGTAACGCTGCAGCCATTCGCTCATTTTGCCAATGGCAGCCTGCCGCTGGTGTTTCTGGTAGCGCTGCTGGTTACGCTGATTCCGACCACCATCGGCGGTTTGCTGTCGGCGATCGGTATCGCCGGGATGGATCGTCTGGTGCGCCTCAATGTGATCGCCAAGTCCGGTCGCGCAGTGGAAGCGGCGGGCGACGTGCATGTGCTGTTGCTGGACAAGACCGGCACCATCACCTTCGGTAATCGTCGTTGCAGCGCGGTGTATGCCGCGCCGGGTGTGAGTGGTCGCGAGCTGGCTGAAGGTGCGTTGTTTGCTTCGCTTGCCGATGAAACCGCTGAAGGCAAATCCATCGTCGAATACCTGCGCGGTCTGCATCCGCAGCCTGAACCGGCGCCGGAAACCTTGACCGCGGTGCCGTTCAGCGCGGAAACCCGTTTGTCCGGCGTCGACTATCAGGGCCGTGTCTACCGCAAAGGTGCGGTGGATTCGCTGCTGAGTTTCCTCGGCCAGAAACGCTCGGACCTGGCCCCGGCGCTGTCGCGGGAAATCGACAAGATTGCGCAGAGCGGCGGTACACCATTGCTGGTCTGCGCCGACGGTAAATTGCTCGGCGCGATTCACCTCAAGGACGTGGTCAAACCGGGGATCCGCGAACGTTTCGCAGAACTGCGCAAACTGGGCATTCGCACCGTGATGGTCACCGGCGACAACCCGCTGACCGCCGCTGCCATCGCCGCTGAAGCGGGCGTCGATGACGTTCTTGCCGAGGCCACCCCGGAGAAAAAGCTCGCGCGCATTCGTCATGAGCAAAACGACGGTCGTCTGGTCGCGATGTGCGGCGACGGCGCCAACGATGCCCCGGCACTGGCCCAGGCTGACGTCGGCATGGCGATGAACGACGGCACGCAAGCGGCACGCGAAGCGGCGAACATGGTCGACCTCGACAGCGATCCGACCAAGCTGCTCGACGTGGTGCAGATCGGCAAGGAATTGCTGGTGACTCGCGGTGCGTTGACGACATTTTCCATCGCCAACGACGTGGCCAAATACTTCGCGATTCTGCCGGCACTGTTCGCCTCGATCTATCCGCAACTGGGCGTGCTGAACATCATGCAGCTGACCAGTCCGCAGAGCGCGATTCTCTCGGCGATTGTCTTCAACGCCTTGATCATCGTCGTGCTGATTCCGCTGGCGCTGCGCGGTGTGCGGGTGCAAGCGGCGAGTGCGGCGGCGTTGTTGCGACGCAATCTGTTGATTTATGGATTGGGCGGGATTCTGGTGCCGTTCGTGGGGATCAAGGCGATCGACATGTTGCTCACGGCGCTGCATCTGGTGTGAGGCGGAAAAGAGCCCCTCACCCTAACCCTCTCCCGGAGGGAGAGGGGACTGACCGAGGTGTTTACGAGAGTTGCACCGACCTGAAATATCGAGCCGAACTCAGGTTTTGAAAAGCACAGAAATCGGCTCCCTATCCCCATGGCGACTTTTGGAGGAGAGGGAACTGACCTAGGTGTTTACGGAAGCTGTACCGACCTGAAATCCCGAGTCGAACTCAGGTTTGAACTGCACAAAGATCGGCTCCCTTTCCCCCTCGGGGGAGAGGGCTGGGGTGAGGGGGAAAAGATCCCCCTGATACCCCACCAAAGTTTGCCCAACGAATTCGAGGATCTTGAAATGTCCACAATGATACGTCCGGCCCTGAGCCTGCTGGTGCTGATGACCCTGGTCACCGGCGTCGCCTATCCACTGGTAGTAACCGGCGTCGCGCAAATCGCTTTTCCCGAGCAGGCCAATGGCAGCCTGGTGCACGACGCCGACGGCAAAGTCCGCGGCTCGTCGCTGATTGCTCAGGATTTTGTCGGCGATGCCTGGTTCCATCCACGGCCATCCGCCGGTGCGTTTGCTACGGTTTCCAGCAGCGCGAGCAACTTGGCGCCGAGCAATCCGGCACTCGCCACACGGGTGATCGACGACGCCAACAAATTGCAGGTTCCCGGCCAGGGTCCGGTGCCGTTGGCCTTGCTGACCACCTCCGGTAGCGGCCTCGATCCGCACTTGCCACCGGCAGCAATTGCCTATCAACTGGCGCGTGTCTCGGCAGCGCGAAATGTGCCGGTATCGACTCTGCAGCAACTGCTCGATGCGCATATCGAACAGTCGCTGGTGGGGCCGCCGGTGGTGAATGTGCTTGAGTTGAACATGGCCCTGGAAAAACTGTAGTTCTGTGGTGCTGCCATTCGCGAGCAAGCTCGCTCCCACAGGAGGACGCGTTCCAAATGTGGGAGCGAGCTTGCTCGCGAAGGGGCCATAACGGACACCGAATCAACATCAGCAAGAGAGAACATCAAGCATGAGCGACTCCGGCCGCGCCGACGCGCTGTTAGCAGACCTGCCCCGTGACGGCCGTGGCCGGCTCAAGGTTTTTCTCGGCGCCGCCCCCGGTGTCGGCAAGACTTACGCCATGCTTCAGGCTGCGCACACACAGCTGCGCCAAGGCGTGAAAGTTATTGCGGGCGTCGTAGAAACGCACGGCCGCGCTGAAACCGAAGCACTGCTCGGCGGACTGCCGCAGCAACCGTTGGTACGCTCGGAATACCGTGGCGTGATGCTCGAAGAAATGGACCTCGACGGCCTGCTCGCCGCCAAGCCGAAACTTGTGCTGGTGGATGAACTCGCTCACAGCAACGCCCCCGGCAGTCGCCACGCGAAACGCTGGCAAGACATTCAGGAACTGCTCGCCGCCGGCATCGACGTGTTCACCACGGTCAACGTCCAGCATCTGGAAAGTCTCAACGATCAGGTGCGCGGCATCACCGGTGTGCAAGTGCGCGAAACCCTGCCGGACTGGGTGCTGCAAGAAGCTTACGAACTGCTGCTGATCGACCTGCCGCCGCGCGAATTGCTCGAGCGCTTGCGTGAAGGCAAGGTCTACGTGCCGGAGCAGGCGCGCGCGGCGATCGATGCGTTTTTCACCCAAACCAACCTCACCGCGCTGCGTGAGCTGGCGATGCAAACCGCCGCCGCGCAGGTCGATAACGATCTCGCCCAAGGCTATCGCCAGCTCGGTCAGGCCGCCCCAGCGGTACGTGGGCGCTTGCTGGTCGGCGTTGATGGTGATGCGCAAGCCGAACGCCTCGTGCGCCATGCCAGTCGCGTCGCCCAGCGCCGGCATCTGCCGTGGAGCCTGGTGCATGTCGATAACGGTGCGGTGCGCGACGAGCAATCGCGTCTGCGCCTGCAAAGCGCTCAGCAACTGGCGGAGCGCCTCGGTGGTGAAGTGGTTTTATTGCGCGCCGGTGAAGTCGCGAAAACCTTGGTCCAGCATGCTGCCGAGCGCCGTGCGAGTCTGGTGCTGGTCGGCCAGTCTCGGCCGAGTTGGCGTCGTCGACTGTTCGGGGGTGGCTTGGCGGCGCGTCTGTTGCGTCAAGCCCATGGGCTGGAAATCAACGTCCTCGACAATGATCATGAACACCCGCAGTCACGCCCGCGAAACCCGCTGACACTGGTGTGGTTCGACTATGCGCTGGCGCTGGTCGCCACCGTGTTGGCCAGTGCTCTGGCGTGGGCGGTGTCGAGTGTGTTGCCACTGCCGAATATCTCGCTGGTGTTCCTCGCGGCCGTGTTGCTGGTCGCGGTGCGCAGCAGCCTCGGCCCGGCGCTGGCTTGTGCGGCGCTGTCGTTTCTTACCTACGATTTTCTGTTCATTCCGCCGAATTTCTCCTTCAGCATTCAGCGCGAAGAAGACGTGCTGACCTTGCTGTTTTTCCTGCTGATGGCGGCGCTCACCGGCAACCTGGCGGCGCGTCAGCGTCGGCAATTGCAGGCGTTGCGCGACACCCAGGAAGAAACCACCGAACTGCTCGACCTGTCGCGCAAACTCACCGCCGCGACCGATCGCCAAGCCGTGGTCAGCGCCGCCGCGCAACACCTCAATGGCTGGAGCGATCTGCAACTGTGCCTGCTCAATCGCGACGGCCAGGGCGGCTGGAAAGTCGAGACCGGCGGGCCGTTGGAGTTTACCGAGTCCGAGCGTGCCGCCGCCGACTGGGCCTGGCAGCACGATCAACCGGCGGGCATGGGTACCGGCACGCTGCCATTCGGGCGCTGGTGGTGGTGGCCGTTATCGGTCGAGGACGGACCGCTGGCGCTGCTCGGTGTCTGCGCCAAAGAAGGCCAGACCTTGAGTGGCCAGCGTCGCCGCTTGCTCACCGCATTGAGTCAGCCGCTCGCCCAAGCGCTGGCGCGCGCGCAACTGGCGGATGATCTGGAAGCCGCGCGCCTGCACGGTGAGACCGAACAATTGCGCAGCGCCTTGCTGGCATCGGTGTCTCACGATTTGCGCACGCCGCTGACCGCCATGCGCGGCAGCATCGACAGCCTGCTGGCCCTCGGCGAGGCGATCCCGTTGGAGGATCGTCGTGAACTGCTCGAAGGCACCCGCGACGAAGCCGAACGCCTCGACCGCTATATCCAGAATCTGCTCGACATGACCCGGCTCGGCCACGGCGCGCTGAAGCTGGCGCGGGACTGGGTATCGCCGGCAGATATCGTCGGCAGTTCGCTCAATCGTCTGCGTGCGGTGCTGGCGCCGTTGCAGGTCAGCACCGATGTGCCGAGCGAGTTGCCGCTGTTGTTCGTGCATGCCGCGTTGATTGAACAGGCGCTGGTCAATGTGCTGGAAAACGCCGCGCGCTTTTCACCCGCTCACGGACGTTTGCAACTCAGTGCGGGAGCTAATGACGAGGAGATTTTCTTCTCGGTCAGTGACGAGGGGCCGGGGATTCCCGAGGACGAGCGGGCGAAGATTTTCGACATGTTCTACACCGCTGCCCGGGGTGATCGCGGGGGGCAGGGTACCGGCCTCGGGCTGGCGATCTGTCAGGGCATGGTCGGCGCGCACGGTGGGCGTATCAGTGTCGCCGACGGCATCGACGGGCGCGGCACCTGCATCACCTTGCACCTGCCGTTGCAAACCCAACCGGGGATGGACGATGAAGGCTGAAGCCGACTGCGCTACTCTCTTGCCAATCATTTGTGTTGATGTGAATTCATGAGCCAGACCGCGACCATTTTGGTCATCGACGACGAACCGCAGATCCGCAAATTCCTGCGCATCAGCCTCGCTTCCCAAGGCTACAAAGTGCTTGAGGCCGGCACCGGTGCCGAGGGGTTGGCGCAGGCCGCGCTGAACAAACCGGACTTGCTGGTGCTCGACCTCGGCCTGCCGGACATGGACGGCCAGCAGGTGCTGCGCGAGTTTCGCGAGTGGGCCACGGCACCGGTGCTGGTGTTGTCGGTGCGTGCCAGTGAAGGGCAGAAAGTCCAGGCGCTGGATGGCGGCGCCAATGACTACGTGACCAAGCCGTTCGGCATTCAGGAATTCCTTGCTCGGGTCCGCGCGTTGTTACGTCAGGCGCCGGCGGGGGAGGCGCAGCAGGCGGCATTGAGTTTCGGCCCGTTGACGGTGGATCTGGCCTATCGGCGGGTGTTGCTCGACGGTGTCGAAGTGGCGTTGACCCGCAAGGAGTACGCGGTGCTGGCGCAACTGGCGCGGCATCCGGGGCGAGTGATTACCCAGCAGCAATTGCTCAAGGACATCTGGGGACCGACGCACACCGAGGACAGCCATTATCTGCGGATTGTGGTGGGACATTTGCGCCAGAAACTGGCGGATGATCCGACGCGGCCGCGGTTTATCGTGACTGAGGCAGGGGTTGGGTATCGGCTGTTGAGTGACAACACTCTGTAGTTCTGTAGTGACCGATCTGGCGCTTTCGCGAGCAAGCTCGCTCCCACAAGGGAATGCATTCCAAATGTGGGAGCGAGCCTGCTCGCGAAGAGGCCATCAAACACACCCGAGAAATCAGGTCAGATCATCCCTGCTCGCTCTCATACCGATCCAGCGTATCCCGCGCAATCTCCCGCCCCAACGCGATCAACTCCGGCGCTTTGTAAAATTCGAAAAACCGGCACACCCGCTTCGGCACGTTGATCAGAATATCCGGCGGATACCCGGCAATCTTGTACTGCGCCAGCGAGGTCTGCATCACCTCGAAACTCTGGTTGATCAAATCCAGCAGCGAGGCCGGGCCGACGTTATCGATGATGAACGAACCGGTCGCCGATTTCGGTGCGCCTTCACGCTCGGGCGCGGCGGCCGGTTGCTGGCTCTCCGGCTCGGCGCCTTCCAGCCAAGGGTTGATGTCTGCTGCTTCGGCGCGCAGCGCTTCCTGCTCGAGCCGTAATAATTGCTCGGCCTGTGTACGGCGGAACGGCATCTTTGACCCCAACGAGCTGATCAGGCTGTCGAAGCGCGAACGAAACGCGGCCGGGCGCTGGATCACCGGCAGTTTGTAGTGACGCTGGTTGGTCGAGTTGAGATTGACCGCGATGATCAGATCGCAGTGGCTCGACACCACCGGCACGATCGGCAACGGGTTGAGAATGCCGCCATCGACCAGCATGCGATTGCCCTGCATCACCGGGGTGAACAGGCTGGGAATTGCCGCCGAGGCGCGCATGGCTTGATGCAGGCAACCCTCCTGAAACCAGATCTCCTGCTGGTTGGTGAGGTCGGCGGCGACGGCGGTGTAGGGGATGCGCAAGTCTTCGATGTTGATCTCGCCGACGATCTTGCGGATCTGCCCGAAGACCTTTTCGCCGCGAATTGCGCCGAGGCGGAAACTCACGTCGACCAGCCGCAGCACATCCAGATAGTCGAGACTTTCGATCCAGTTCTTGTAAACGTCGAGTTTACCGGCGGCGTAGATCCCGCCGACTACCGCGCCCATCGAACACCCGGCAATGCAGGCGATGTCGTAACCGCGTCGTTCGATCTCTTCAATGACTCCGATATGGGCATAACCCCGGGCGCCACCGGAGCCCAGCACCAGTGCGACACGCTTTTTCATCAAAACTCCTCCCGACAAGGTTGCACAATGCACCCATCGTCGGGCTGGCTCAATCGCCGAGGTCGTTGGGTGCGCCGGTGACGTCGTTTTTTCGATACTGCATGACCCTTCGGCGCTATCCTTCTCAGTTGCGCGGTTTCACCCGCCGGCGAGGCACTTTTTCGCAGCCAAGCCGTCTTACCTGCACGACTGTTGACCTATTTTGAGGTGTGAGTGATGAAAGCCTGGATCTGTGTGCCGTTGATGGCTCTGGTATTGGCCGGTTGCGCCGGTAAAACCGCTTACCGCGACAGCTGCGGCAGTCAGCTCGACGCGGCCTGGCATGAGCTGGATCTGGCCAAGGCCGAAGGCTTTGCCGGCACCGTCAGCTACTCGAAGGCGTTGTCGCTGCTGACCGCCGCGAAGACCCAGCAGCAATTCGAGGGTTTCGAAGGTTGCAGCAAGAAGGCCGAGAAGGCGCGTTTCTACATTCGCGAATCCCGCGCCGGCCGCTAAGCTGCTGACGTGAAGCAAGGAGGCTGCGTTCGCTGGGCAGCAGAATGATCGTCAGAGCCATTTGAATCAGGAGCAAGTGATGTCTGCGTTGGTTGACCGGTTGGTGGCTCATGTCCTGAGTCTGGAGGTGCGTCTGTTGGCCTGTCAGGCGCGATTGACGGCACGCACCGACCCCGAAGCGTTGCATGATCTGCGCACTACGGTGCGGCGCTTGCGCAGCCTGTTGCGGCCATTGCGCGGCTTGCCAGGCGTCGAGCAACTGGAAGACGCCGCTTCGGCAGTCGGCCAATTGACCACTCCATGGCGTGATCGCGAGGTGTTGGCGGCTTATCTGCTCAAGCATGATCAACCCGAAGCGGCGCAACGACGCATGGCGCAAATGGCTGAGGCCTATCCGGCGCTGGCGGCGAGTGCCGAGGTCGCTTCGCTGTTGATGATCCTCGACGCTTTCCCGCGATTCCTGCGCGCTTCCCAGCGTCAGGGCTTGCTCAAGAGCTTGGACAAGCGCATCGAAAAACGCCTGGGCAAGCAATGGCAGAAACTCGACGAAGCACTGCACGATCCCGCTCACGACCGTCATCGCTTGCGCTTGCTGATCAAACGCGTGCGGTACGGCATCGAAGCTTATCCCGAACTGGACCGCTTGCCCGAAACGGCGCTGGCGCGATTGAAATCGGCCCAGGGCGCGTTGGGTGACTGGCACGATTGCTGGCAGTGGTTGGCGAAGGCTGAGCTTGAGGCGGATCTGCAGCCTTGTGTCGCCACTTGGCAGGCGACCATGATCAACGCCGAAGCGAAGGCTGATCGCGTGCTGGAAAAACTCAGTTCAGCCTGTTTCAAATAATCCTGAATCACCACAAATCCCCTGTAGGAGTGAGCCTGCTCGCGATAGCGGTTTGACATTCAACAAC